>NZ_JAKEUW010000010.1:0-126958 GCF_022398115.1 Vibrio sp. Isolate22
GCAAAGGGACGTTCATCAAAGCAAATATAGAATCGATAAAGCCTTGAAGCGCACGTAACGGGAGAGAGAATATCCCTTTAACCATCAAAGCTGTTTCAATAGCAGTATCAGAAAATTGAAAGCCTCTACCTCGTTTACCATGGTGACTTTTACATTGCCATGCTTCAACGGCTGAGTCGTCAATCCAAAACGTTACTGAGCCTCGCTTGCACAAGGCTTCATTATACTCACTCCAGTTCGCTATCTTCTCCTTCGACTTACCCATAACAACACCATGCTTCTACTACATGGGATCAGATCGCAGGACTGAGAAAAGGTTCCAACTGATTTAGTCAACAACGCCATTCAAGAAAGTACAGTATCAACACGAAAATCAAGTAACGTTTACCGCATCTGTGTGATCAAAATAGATACAGGCGATCGTTAATTTGCAGTTGATGTTTTGCTTTTCCATGAAAATTTAACAGTGGAGGGTGAGCCCTCCACTGTTAAATTTTATGCTGCATTCACCGATGTCTCGGTTCTTTTATCTTGGTCAAAGAATTCTTCATGCAACGCGCAAATCGCTTGTTGATACTTGTCATCACTCACAACAAATTGCACATTTACGTTTCTCATAGACGAATGTAATGCAATAGGTGTAACACTATGGTTCATCAAAGCCAATACACCATTAGCGAGCGTTTTATTGGTATCAATTTGAGAACCGATCGCTGAAATTATAGCGACCATTCGACTTGAAATAGATGCCTTAGGGTAACGTTTCTCAGCTTTATAAGACACCTTGTTTAAACTCTCGGTGCTACCACCTAGATAATAGGTAATAGAATTGGCGTTCATCTCTTTACCGATAAGGTTTACTCTAGCATCTGCGATAATCTCCATTAACTCATAACTAACATTGTCCGCCTTACCGACCATTCCCTGATCAAAAACGTGTAACGCATATACCTTTTGTTTTCCGGCAATGATCTCAATGTGATTCGTGTCTGGTCGGTAATCAGAAGAAATCAGTGTTCCCTCATGCTCTGGCTCGAAGGTATTTTTGATTTGCAGTTCTATGCCACTTTCTCGTAACCCAGCAGCCGCATTAGAGTGAATAGCTTCCATACCAAGATTAGCCAGTTGATCGGCAACATCATAATTGGTTGCCCCAATCGGTTTAACCGAACCTACACCAACGACTTTTGGGTCAGCCGAACTAAAGTGATACTCCTTATGGATGATCGCCAATGATGCCTCAGTAATAGTAGCGATACGACTAAACGTCATCTCACTGTAACCACGATCATAAGTATGCATCAAACCTTCTTTGCAATACGCATAACCAGTTACTATGGGAAGCTCTTCAGTCACATCAATATCTGAAAAAGCCTCCCTAATTGTATCGTCCAAACTTTGAGGAGTTTTGTTGTCCCAACCGGAAAGGTCAACAAAGGTCGAGTTTATACCAATGTTTTTTAATTTAAGTGCCGTGTTGTATGCACTATGTGACTCTCCAATTGAAGAAAGAAACTCTCTAATCTGTGGTAAATAATGTCTCAATGAAAACTGTCCGTATTGGCACGTTTCGAGGATGTTAGTAATACAGTTTTTGGCTTCTGAAATACGAGACCGGATGAACTTATCTGCTCTCATACGATTCATTGGATCCGCAAACATATGCTCATTGATCAATAGCATACGGCGTTCAATATAAGATAGATCATCTTTCCACGAATCGTCACGCATCTCTATCAATTGATAGACCCCAGGCTTGCCTGTTTTTTTACATTCCAACAAGGCATCCGTTATGCCGCTGTAAGCAGACACAACAAAGATTCGGTTATACGGATTTTGAGGGCGGAGAATAATATTGTCGAGCACAGCATCAAATGCTGTCATTGATGTACCGCCGATTTTTTCTACGGTAAATGTCATAAAAGACCTTTTGTTCTTGAAGAGATTAAAGATAAAATAAATACGGAGCGGGGTGAGATCACCCCTGAAGATATGGGTTAATCAACGAGTGGATAAACGCCGTTTTTATCGTGCACTTCAGCGCCAGTAATTGGTGGGTTAAACACACAAGCCATTGTCATTTCTTTGTTTTTATATGCGCGTAAATAATGCTCATCATTCTTATCTAGGATGTACAACGTACCGGGTTTGATTGGGTAAGTTTTACCACCAACGACTTCAATCTCCCCTTCACCACTCATACAAAACACAGACTCCAAGTGGTTTTGGTAATGGATATGTGTTTCTGTCGCTTCGTAAATTGTTGTGATATGAAAAGAAAATCCCATATTGTCATCTTTCAATAACATGCGAGTGCTTTCCCAGTTATCCGATACAATACGTCTTTCACTATTACGACATTCATCAAGTGTTCTAACAATCATTTTACTCTCCCTATTACGATGCTTTCTTGAAATGATTGGTTGCTACCACTTCAACTGAGTCTTCGAAAATAGTTAAACCTTGCATCAATTCCGATTTTGAAATGGTTAATGGACAAAAGAACTTCAAGATTTCATCGTTTGGACCTGCGGTCTCAATTACCATGCCCTTGTCAAAACACACTTTTGCAATCTCATCAGCTGTGTTCCCATCTTTACATTCAATGCCAATCATCATTCCGCGTCCCTTGCGTTGAACAAATAGCTCAGGGAAACGCTTGAGATTGCGTTGAATGACATCATCGACCATGCTTGAGCTACGTTGAATATGATTTTCAAAATCATCATTTGACCAATACATTTCTAACGCTTTAGCAGCAGTAATGAACGCATGGTTGTTACCACGGAAGGTGCCGTTGTGTTCTCCCGGCTCCCACTTGTCTAGTTCAGGCTTTAATAAAACCACAGCCATCGGTAAGCCATAACCACTTATCGACTTAGATAGCGTAACGATATCTGGTTTTATGCCTGAAGGTTCAAAGCTAAAAAACGTTCCTGTGCGACCACAACCGGCTTGAATATCATCCACAATAAGTAGGATATCGTGTGCTTTACAGATTTTGCTTAACTTCTGTAGCCACTCATTTGAAGCGACATTTAACCCGCCTTCACCCTGAACCGTTTCCAATAAAACGGCGGCAGGTTTATCCATACCAGCTGAATTATCGGCTAACATCGTTTCAAATAATTTTAAACTATCTATTCCAGCGTAACCTTCAAATGGCAAACGCGTAACGTTGTTAAGACTTGAGCCCGCACCTTGCCTGTGGTGTTGGTTGCCTGTAGCAGCCAATGCACCCGCCGTACAACCATGAAAACCATTGGTAAATGCGACAATACTGCTTCGACTTTTTACTTTTTTTGCCAATTTAATCGCTGCCTCAACCGCATTTGTTCCTGTCGGGCCGGTAAATTGAACTTTGTAATCTAATGCTCGAGGTTCCAAAATAAAGCGACTAAGAGCTTCTAGGAATTCAGCTTTAGCTTCTGAATGCATATCCAAGCCATGTGTAATTCCATCCATTTCAATGTACTCAAGTAAAGCTTGCTTAAGTATTGGATTGTTATGACCGTAATTGAGAGATCCTGCTCCAGCAAGAAAATCGAGGTAACGATCACCTTGTTTTGTTTCAAGCCAGCAGCCTTTTGATTTAGCAAAAGTGACTGGAAAACTATTCGAGTATGAACGTACGTTAGATTCCTGCTTTTTAAAAATATCCATGATAATGCCGTTATTTAATTCCTATAAGTGTTTGATTATTTGCGGAGGATTCGATAGAGGTATTCGGTATTGTGCTGCCCGTTGAAGTGAAGATTTTCATCTAAGAAAGTAGTCACTTGCCCGGTGTTACCGTTCTTTTCGTCCAACTTTTTGAACAATGCCCAAGACGCTTGGTTTGATTTAGTGATAGTCGTTTCTATCACTTCAATGCTCTTTAGGCCCTCTCGATTAAGTAAGGTGTTCAGCATCTTGTAGGCTAAATCATTGCCTCTAAACTTAGGCGCCACCGCTACTTGCCAAATAAAGAGAACATTGGGCTCACTAGGTTTCTGGTAACTAGAAATAAAGCCCGCAAGGTCACCTTCGTGCTCCACTAAAATACAAGTTTTACTAAAGTGAGTAGACTGCAAGAAATTGCAATATGAAGAGTTAGTATCTAATGGAGGGCACTCTGAAATTAATTGATGAATGTTATTGCCATCCGAAACTTCTGGCTCGCGAAAATTCCACTTTTCAATCATTTTTTCTACAACCTCTGGATACAAGATCCAAGGCGCTGATGTAATCATATTAAAAATATCCTTTGAGCTCTAATTAAATTCCTTTTTATTATGAGCATTTATCCCTGACTAAGATCAACATGTTAGCTTTAAAAAATAGAAATTAGTGACGGTGATCACATTTAAAGGAAGCCGGTATGAATTAAATAATACTTTGAGTTCTAATTTATTTGATTGGTGGAGATTTTAAGAAAATGTCTTGAGCGGAATGAACGCCAAAAGAAGATTAGAGTCATTAGTAAAATGACGATGCTCAGATTATCAAACAAGCGGGATAAAACACCAAAACTCTCAATGTTGAACATTCTGTCGAGTATATAGCAACGCTTCAAATGGCAGTGACTCGTTATTCACTATCAAAGTACGGCTTTGTTGCGTAATTAAATTTAGATATAGAGCCAACCCGTTTCGCGTATTTCTTAGTCAATACGACAAGTTTTAGGCATACCTAACCTAGTAAGCTTGTTCAACGCTTTTATCATCGCGTAAGTTTCACCCACCTGGGCATTGTAATTTCTTAAGCTCAGYTTCCCTCCTAGCAACTGTTTAACTCGATACATCGCTGTTTCTGAGAGTGAACGCTTGTGGTATCCATACCGCTCTTTCCAATACTTATTTGAGCCGTATAATTTCTGGCAACCCACGGCGAGATTTCGAGGGTGACCACGCTCCCAGAAGGCTGCCCCTTCTCTTGGGGGAATAAGCGCAATGGCTCCCTTAATCTTAATAGCAGCGTGACACGCTCTCGTGTCGTAAGCGCCATCACCAGACACCTCAAGGATACTTCGGCGTGTTTGTTTCAGTAAGTTCGGGAGTACCTCTCCATCTGTAACCGTCGATAAACTTAGCTCGGCAGCAACGATCTCATGAGTGTTGATATCGACGGCAATATGAAGCTTTCGCCAGACTCTACGCTTGCCATCCGTACCGTGTTTTTTGACTTTCCATTCACCTTCGCCATAAACCTTAAGGCCAGTAGCATCAATGGCTAGGTGCTGTATCGCTCCTCTCGTTTTAGTCTTAAATGAAACCTCAACTTGCTTGGCTCTACGACTGATGCAGGTGTAATGCGGRCAACTTAACGGTACATGGGCTAGCCTAAATATCGAGTCGATAAATCCTTGAAGCGCTCTCAATGGCATAGAAAAAACTCGTTTGACCATGAGTGCTGTCGTGATAGCTAAATCACTGAACCGACGCGGCCTCCCGCGCTTATTCTGTTTGCTTTGCGCCCACCCGCTTATTGCTTCTTCATCAATCCAAAAGGTCAGAGAACCACGGTTAATGAGTGATTGGTTGTATTGCTTCCAGTTGGTTGTTTTGNTCGTGATAGCTAAATCACTGAACCGACGCGGCCTCCCGCGCTTATTCTGTTTGCTTTGCGCCCACCCGCTTATTGCTTCTTCATCAATCCAAAAGGTCAGAGAACCACGGTTAATGAGTGATTGGTTGTATTGCTTCCAGTTGGTTGTTTTGTAACGAGGCTTAGGCATAGGACTACGAGAGAGAGTGGAGGTAGCTGATCAGATCGTAGGTTCTGGATTTAGTTCCATTGAATTACGCAACAAAGCCATTGATCTATTGAAAATGATCAGTGAGATGAGTGGAGTTCAGTTCAAATTTGTAAATGGCTTCTCGTGGGCGGAGTTAACAGGAAAATTCCAAGAGGGCAGTATTGATGGCTTACACTCAGTTCAAAATTACGAAAGTAACGGCATTATCGGTTTATACACTGACCCGATTTATGAACTACCGTTTGCTTTAGTCACGAAACGTGATGCTCCAGCCGTAATGAACTACCAAGAGCTTGATGGCAAGAGCATCGCTATTTTATCAGGGTGGTCAATTACACCGAAATTAAGATCTGACTTCCCAAACATTAGGCTTTTGGAGTTTACGGATATTGAGGCAGCGCTAGACGCTGTCGACAACGAAGAGGTTTTTGCGGTAATTGATGTTAAGCCTGTACTGTCATTTTCATTGGATAAGTTCTTCCATCAGAACTTGAAAGTAAGTGAAGCGCTGCTTGATCTAAAAACAGACTATCCTAATCACTTCCATATCGTTTTGCAGAATAAACACCAACAGCTGTTACCTATCATCAACCAAGCCATCAAGTCGCTTACCGATGAACAGAAAACGTTGTTAGCTCAAAAGTGGTTTGATCATCATGCTTTAAATGCTGGTACGACGATTCCTTACACGGAGCTCTATGAAAAAACCGCAACAGCGACTGTTGAAGGTGAGATGGTTGAGCTAAACCTCAATGGTGAACTTAAACACCTATATTTGAAGAAGATCGATACGGGTGAGCATTACTCAGAATACTTTGCGGTAGCCATCCCTGAGGCTGAAATATACAGCGCAGTTAACAAGCGAGTAGCGACCTCGATAGGTGTGACAGTTCTATTAATGAGCCTTACCTTGCCTGTTGCGTGGATCTTTGGTGCGCCGATTGTTCGGCCGATACGCCAGCTTGAAGCTGAAACCAACAAAGTGAAACAGCGCGATTATGATAGCGTGAGGGTGCTTGATACCCGCATAAAAGAAGTATGGGAGCTATCTGTCGCGGTTAAAGACATGGCTGCGGAAATAAAGCAGCACGAACAAACGCAGGAAGCCTTTGTCGAATCCTTTATTAAACTTATTGCGCAAGCCATCGATGACAAGTCTGCTTACACTGCAGGGCATTGTAACCGTGTGCCAGAGCTCGGTTTGATGTTGGCAGAAGCGGCTGAAAAGTCTCAATCAGACTACTTCAAAGACTTTAAATTTGAAAATGACGATGAACGTCGTGAGTTTAGAATTGCTGCGTGGCTGCATGATTGCGGAAAGATCACAACACCAGAACATATCGTAGATAAAGGCTCTAAGTTAGAAGCAAACTATAACCGTATTCATGAGGTGAGAACACGATTTGAGGTGCTTTGGCGTGATGCAGAAATTGCGGCGTTACGCAAGCAACTTGAAGGTGAGTTACCAACGGATCAGATAGCCGAAGAGTTAGCGGTAACGAAGCAAAAGCTACAAGACGATTTTGCGTTTATCGCGACATCTAATGTGGGTGGTGAATTTATGAGTGATGATAAGGTCGCTCGTATTCGTTCTATCGCTGAAACGACTTGGACGCGTAACTTTGATGACCAATTAGGTTTATCACCAATAGAGGCGATGAATCGGGTATCTAGCTCAAGCTTACCTGCTATAGAGCAGCTTTTAAGTGATAGGCCAGAACATATAGTGAAACGAGACCGACCATTAGAGTTCGATCCAAAACATCAGATAAAAATGGATGTACCTGAACATCTATATAATCTCGGTGAGGTTTATAACTTGTGTATTGCTCGTGGCACCTTGACGGCTGAAGATCGCTTCAAAATCAATGAGCATATGTTGGGCGCCATCAAAATGCTTGAAAACCTGCCATTCCCGAAAGAGTTAAGCCGTGTACCGCGTTATGCGTCGACTCACCATGAAACTCTTAAAGGTACAGGCTATCCAAGAAAGCTGACTGCTGAAGACCTTTCAATCCCAGAACGTATCCTAGTTATATCAGATATTTTTGAGGCGTTGACCGCTGCTGATAGACCTTATAAGAAAGCGAAGTCTATCAGTGTTGCCGTCGATATCATGTATAAAATGGCATTAGATGAGCACATCGATCTCGAACTGTTTAGGCTGTTCCTAACGAGTGGTACACATATTCGTTATGCGCAGGAGTATTTGAAACCTGAGCAAATTGATTTTGTAGATATCAACAAATATCTAGAAGTGACCCGTCAGATAGCTTAGCTAAGTGCTAGATAGCTTCATGAAGAAAAGGCGCACATGAGTGCGCCTTTTTTATGTCTGTATTTTGGTGGGTACACTGATATACGCAAATAACGCTTGTTTTCCTAATTGAGGCTTAATTGTCGACAGGTTTTTTCGGCTAGTTTGAGCGTAAGTATAGAAGTGGATTAGTTGCTTTAAATATTTATCAATATAAGACAATTACTTACTTTTATAGGTGCCTCATGAATGCCTGTTCTGGTTGCTTAAATAAAATACTACCTTAGTCTAAATTGTCGACAATTGTCTTGATTGTCGACAATTTGATCGTGTATTTTATCTTCATGTTGTTAAATTGTTGACAGTTTTAGTTCGACAATGAGAAGTGAGCAGAGTGAATATGAATACTGCGATAAAAGATCTTACCTTAAGCGCCAACACAAAAACGCGTGTTGGGGACAAAGAAAACACCAAGTCAGAAAGCCTGACGGAATACTTGGTTGAAGCGATAGTCAACGGTGACTTAGCTCCGGGCAGCAAGATCTCTGAACCCGAGTTAGCTAAACGCTTTGAGGTAAGCCGAGGCCCATTGCGTGAGGCGATTATGCGCGTCGAAGGGTTAGGGCTGATTGAGCGGATTCCTCATGTTGGCGCACGAGTGATTACTTTTTCTGCTGACAAGCTACTTGAGCTTTACGCGGTTCGAGAGGCTTTAGAAGGCATGGCTGCAAGGCTAGCCGCAAGACACATCACACAAGAAGAGCTTATCGGGCTTGAAGGATTATTGTCGACACATTCCAAACATATCGATGAAGTAGAGGGTTCTTCCTACTTTCATCAACACGGCGATTTCGATTTCCATTATCGAATCATTAAAGCCAGCCGCAACAGCAAACTTATTTCTCTACTGTGTGATGAGCTTTACCACTTGTTACGCATGTATCGCTATCAATCGCCACGTGCACAGTCTCGACCAAAAGAGGCGCTTGATGAACACAAATATATCCTACAAGCAATCCGTAACCGTGATGAAGAGCTAGCAGAAATGCTGATGCGACGACATATATCCGGTAGTCGACTGCTTATCGAACAACAAATTCAATCCAAAGGTGTGGATTAAAAACTTACAAAATCAACATTAAACAGGGAGCGTCATTATGAAGTTATCAGCAGGAGCGAAGTTTCGCCAAGCTGTGCAAGGCAATGATCCACTGCAGATCGTCGGCACGGTAAATCCGTATTGCGCGATGATGGCAAAGAACTTGGGTCATCAGGCTATCTACTTGTCTGGTGGAGGTATCGCCAATGCGTCTTACGGCTTACCTGATCTAGGTATTACCACATTGAACGATGTGTTGGTGGATGTGGAACGCATTACCAACGCGTGTGATTTACCTTTGCTGGTGGATATTGATACGGGATTTGGTGGGGCGTTTAATATTGCACGAACCATTCGAGCGATGGAAAAAGCTGGCGCTGCTGCCATTCACATGGAAGACCAAGTGGCTCAGAAGAGATGTGGTCACCGACCAAATAAAGCGATTGTTAGCCAACAGGAAATGGTCGATCGAGTAAAAGCGGCAACCGATGCAAGAACTGATGAGAGCTTTGTGATCATGACTCGAACTGATGCTCTGGCCGTAGAAGGCATAGACAGTGCTATTGAGCGCGCAATTGCGTGTGTTGAGGCGGGTGCGGACATGATTTTCCCCGAAGCGATGAATCAGCTCGACCAATACGTGAAGTTCTCTGAAGCGCTCAAATCAGCAACAGGTAAGCATGTGCCAATCTTGGCTAACATTACCGAGTTTGGACAAACCCCACTCTACAACTGCAAAGAACTGGCGCAATCTCATGTCGACATGGTGCTTTATCCACTCAGTGCATTCCGCGCAATGAACAAAGCGGCAGAGAATGTTTATAAGCACTTGCTAGTTGAAGGTAATCAGGAAGCACTGTTGGATTCAATGCAAACTCGTAAAGAGCTCTATGAACACCTGAATTACCACGACTACGAGAACAAGCTGGATCAATTGTTTTCGAGTGAAGAATAAACACAGTTTCAAATATTAAAACATCAACTTAATCCAATAACGTGAATGGTTAGTTAGTCACATCGGGTCCGTGAAATCGAATGAGATAGTTGCGGTCACTGAATATAAATAGTCAGCACCAAAGAGTGCAGGGCGGCTAACCCAGAGAAGGAGTTCATCATGTCTGTATCTTTGAGTGATAAAGCAACTGTCGATAATGCTTCAGCAGTAAACCAACAAGCAAGCGCAGCACCAGCGATTGGTGGTGCTGGTCTGCGGGGTCAAAGCGCAGGGTCGACGGCGCTATGTACGGTTGGCAAATCAGGAACGGGTTTAACTTACCGTGGCTATGACATAACCGACCTTGCGAATCATGCTCAATTTGAAGAAGTAGCACACCTGCTACTAAGAGGTCATTTACCTAGTGAAAAAGAGTTAGACGACTACAAAACATTGTTGATTGGTTTACGTGGCTTGCCTGAACCGTTGAAAGCCGCTTTAGAGCTTATCCCTGCAGACGCTCACCCTATGGATGTGATGAGAACAGGCTGCTCAATGTTGGGTAACTTAGAGCAAGAATCTGACTTCTCTGAGCAGTTATCAGCAACTGAACGTATGCTTGCACTTTTCCCTGCCATTATCTGCTATTGGTATCGCTTCAGTCACGATGGTGTGCGAATTGATACACAAGACCAAAGCGAATCATGTTTGGGTGGCTATTTCTTGAAGATGCTAACGGACAAAGCGCCGAGTGAGCTGCATAAGAAGGTAATGCACTGTTCGCTTACGCTTTACGCAGAGCATGAATTTAATGCCTCTACCTTTGCAGCTCGGGTTTGTGCATCAACACTATCAGATATTCATTCGTGTGTGACAGCAGCGATAGGTACATTAAGAGGCCCTCTACATGGTGGCGCGAATGAAGCGGCAATGGAAATGATCCAGGATTGGAAAACCGCCGATGAAGCTGAAGCTAACATCATGAAGATGCTTGCTAATAAAGACAAAATCATGGGCTTCGGTCACGCCATTTATCGAGAGAGTGACCCACGTAACGCGCTGATTAAACGTTGGTCAAAAGAGCTAGCACAAGAAGTTGGCGACGAGCAGCTTTACGCGGTATCTGAACGCGTTGAAGCGGTAATGAAGCGTGAAAAAGGCTTGTTCTGTAATGCGGATTTCTTCCATGCTTCTGCCTATCACTTCATGGATATTCCTACCAAACTATTTACGCCTATCTTTGTGATGAGTCGTCTTACAGGTTGGACAGCACACGTGTTCGAGCAAAGAGAAAATAACCGCATCATTCGTCCAAGTGCAGACTACACCGGGCCAGAGCATCAAGACTGGCTACCTATTCATTTACGTTAATCCTTCTGCCTCAAGGCGACTCATATATCGAGTTGTCCTTGAGAGCCAATGAATAGAATTTTAGAGAATGGTGTATGTATGTCTGATGTGAAAATTGAGAAAAACCAGAGCCTTGATCAAAATATAGGTATTGAAAATAGCCAATACAGAAAGGCTCTACCGGGAACTGGCTTGGAATATTTCGATGCCCGTGAAGCGGTAGACGCGATATCTCCGGGCAGCTATAAAACCTTGCCTTATACGTCGAGAGTATTGGCGGAGCAATTGGTAAGACGCTGTAATCCAGCTGCTCTTGAAGATAGCTTGAAACAAATCATCGAGCGTAAGAGCGACTTGGACTTTCCTTGGTATCCCGCGCGTGTCGTGTGTCATGACATTCTGGGTCAAACCGCTTTAGTTGATTTAGCGGGCTTACGAGATGCGATTGCTGACCAAGGTGGGGACCCAGCTAAAGTAAACCCAGTGGTTGAAACTCAACTGATTGTTGATCACTCTTTAGCCGTGGAACATGCTGGGTTTGATAGCGAAGCATTTGATAAAAACCGCGCAATTGAAGAGCGTCGCAACGAAGACCGTTTTCATTTTATTGAATGGTGTAAAACGGCGTTTAAAAACGTGAGTGTGATTCCTGCGGGCAATGGAATTATGCACCAGATTAACTTGGAAAAGATGTCTCCGGTCATTCAATCTAAACAAGGTATCGCGTTCCCAGATACTTGTGTTGGCACCGACAGCCATACACCTCATGTTGATGCGCTGGGCGTTATTGCGATTGGTGTCGGTGGATTGGAAGCCGAGACAGTGATGCTTGGTCGCCCTTCAATGATGCGTTTGCCAGATATTGTGGGCGTTAAACTGACTGGTCAGCGACAAGAAGGCATTACAGCAACTGATATTGTGCTTGCTATTACTGAGTTTCTTCGCAATGAAAGAGTGGTTTCAAGCTACTTAGAGTTCTTTGGTGAAGGTGCGCGAGCACTGACTATTGGTGACCGAGCGACTATCTCAAACATGACGCCTGAATACGGTGCGACGGCAGGTATGTTTTATATTGATGAGCAGACCATTCAATACCTCAAGTTGACAGGTCGTGACCCTGAACAGGTAGAGTTAGTCGAGCTTTACGCGAAGCAAACCGGACTGTGGGCTGATGACCTCGATTCGGCTCAATATGAGCGTGTACTCGAGTTTGATTTATCGAAAGTTGAGCGAAATCTCGCAGGGCCTTCGAACCCTCATCGCCGCTTACCAACCAGTGAACTTGCCCAACAAGGTATCAGCCAAACTGCTTGGAAAGAGCAACACGCTCAACAATATAGTGAAGAGCAAATGCCAGATGGCGCGGTAATTATCGCCGCGATTACCTCTTGCACCAATACCAGTAACCCAAGAAACGTGGTAGCAGCGGGACTAGTGGCGAAAAAAGCCAATCAACTTGGTTTGGTTCGTAAGCCATGGGTGAAAACGTCATTTGCTCCAGGATCTAAAGTCGCCAAGCTCTATCTAGAGTCTGCAGGTTTGCTGCCAGAACTGGAACAGTTGGGTTTTGGCATTGTCGGCTATGCGTGTACGACTTGTAACGGTATGAGCGGGGCATTGGATCCTCAAATTCAACAAGAGATCATCGAGCGCGACCTCTATTCCACTGCGGTGTTATCAGGAAATCGAAACTTTGATGGTCGAATCCATCCCTATGCTAAACAAGCTTTTCTAGCGTCACCGCCATTGGTGGTTGCTTATGCCTTGGCTGGCACGATTCGTTTTGATATCGAGAAGGACAGCCTCGGCACTGACAACAACGGCAACCCTATCTATTTAAGTGACTTGTGGCCAAGTGATGCGGTGATCGATGCGGTTGTTGGCGAGCACGTAAAACCACAACAATTCCAACAAATTTACGTGAAAATGTTCCAGCCAGATGATGAGCAGCTAAGCAGTGAGCCGCTATACGATTGGCGACCTAAGAGCACTTATATTCGTAGACCGCCTTATTGGGAAGGTGCGCTCGCAGGTGAACGAAGCCTGTCTGGTATGAGACCTTTAGCCATTTTAGGTGACAATATCACCACCGATCATCTGTCACCATCAAATGCGATTCTTGCATCAAGTGCGGCAGGTGAATATCTCGCCAAAATGGACGTTCCAGAAGAGGACTTTAACTCGTATGCGACTCACCGAGGTGATCATTTAACGGCACAAAGAGCAACATTTGCTAATCCGAAACTGTTCAATGAAATGGTCAAAGAGTCAGGGAACGTGGTGCAGGGTTCATTGACACGAGTGGAGCCCGAAGGGCAAGTTACCCGAATGTGGGAAGCGATAGAAACCTACATGAACCGCAAACAACCTTTGATTGTTGTGGCTGGTGCTGACTATGGACAAGGTTCATCACGTGACTGGGCGGCTAAAGGCGTGCGATTAGCGGGTGTTGAAGTGATTGTTGCTGAAGGCTTTGAGCGAATACACAGAACCAATTTAGTGGGTATGGGCGTCTTACCTCTGCAATTCAAAGAGGGGACGGACCGCAACACCTTACAACTCGATGGTACAGAACTTTACGATGTGTATGGCGACATCCAAGCGGGTTCAGATCTGGCTTTGGTCATTACTCGTAAAAACGGTGAAAAGATCGATGTGCCCGTGACCTGCCGGTTGGATACGGCAGATGAAGTGAGTGTGTATAGCGCTGGTGGCGTATTACAACGCTTTGCCAAAGACTTTCTCGCGCAATAGGAGCCTGTGATGAACATTAAACAGATAAAAGTCCCGGCAACTTATATGCGTGGAGGAACTAGCAAGGGTGTTTTCTTCTGCTTGAATGACCTACCAGAAGCAGCACAAGTTGCGGGGGCAGCGAGAGACGAATTTCTTTTGCGTGTGATTGGCAGCCCAGATCCTTATGGTAAGCAAACTGATGGTATGGGAGGCGCGACCTCCAGTACCAGTAAAACCGTCATCGTATCGAAGAGTGGTAAAGCTGGTCACGATGTTGATTATCTCTTTGGGCAGGTAGCCATTGATAAGCCATTTGTCGATTGGAGTGGTAACTGCGGTAACTTGTCTGCGGCAATTGGTCCGTTCGCTATCCACAGTGGTTTAATTGATTCAAGTCGTATTCCGGAAAACGGAGTGGTCGAAGTGCGAGTATGGCAAGTGAACATAGAGAAAACCATTATTGTTCATGTGCCTATAGTAGATGGAGAAGTCCAAGAGTTGGGAGATTTCGAGCTCGATGGTGTCACTTTCCCCGCCGCTGAAATTCAGGTCGATTTTCTGGATCCAGCAGATGGGAATGGGGCGATGTTTCCGACGGGAAATGTGGTTGATTTCTTAGATGTTCCAGAGCTAGGTTGCATCAAGGCGACTTATATTAATGCGGGAATACCAACCATTTTTATTGATGCAGAATCGGTTGGCTATAAGGGCACAGAGCTTCAATCAGATATCAACAGTGCTCCAAAAGCCCTAGAAATGTTTGAGTCTATCCGAGCGCATGGCGCAGTTGCGATGGGGCTTATTGATTCGCTAGAACAAGCGGAATCACGCCAGCACACTCCAAAGGTCGCCTTTGTGGCCAAGCCTCAAGCGTATCAAGCTTCAAGTGGCAAGGCAGTTACTGTGGATGATACTGACCTGTTGGTCCGTGCTTTGTCTATGGGAAAATTGCATCATGCCATGATGGGCACCGCTGCGGTTGCGATTGCTTCAGCTGCAAGTGTGCCGGGCACGCTAGTGAATTTAGCGGCGGGAGGAGGCTCTCGTGACTTTGTGACTTTTGGTCATCCATCAGGAACGTTAAAGGTGGGGGCTAAAGCGATGCAGACTGAAGATGGATGGAAGATAGAGAGGGCGATCATGAGTCGTAGTGCCCGAGTGATCATGGAAGGTGCCATTCGCGTGCCTTTTTCTAAATAAAGCGATGCTGTGGCTGTTCCAGTAACAGCTGAGCATGCGGAGAAGAGTGCACTCAAGTGAGCCAGCTAACGCTAGGCGCTTGGAGTAATGGACAAATCATGGAGGAGACATTATGTCTGCTACAAATCGAATAGACGGTAACACGGGTTACGACACTGAATATCAATGGTCACTAAACGATCCTCAATCTTTCTGGAAAACACAATCGCAAGCCATTGATTGGTTTGAGTCACCAAAAAACATCTTACAAGCTGACGAGAATGGTATCGAACGTTGGTTTCCAGATGGGGTAATGAATACCTGTTGGTTAGCGCTGGATTATCATTGTGAACATGGCCGCGGTGACAAGGTTGCACTTATTTATGATTCGCCAGTAACGGGCATCAAGACCTCTTATTCCTATAATGAAATCCGCGAACAAGTGGCAAAAACGGCTGGAATGCTTGCAGAGCAAGGCGTAACCAAAGGCGATCGTGTGGTGATATACATGCCAATGATTCCTGAAGCCGCAATGGCAATGCTTGCATGTGCAAGGCTAGGTGCCGTTCACTCTGTGGTGTTTGGTGGTTTTGCTCCGCATGAGCTCGCAGTGCGAATTGAAGATGCCGAGCCAAAGGTATTGATGACTGCGTCTTGTGGTATCGAAATCAACAAAGTTCTACCGTATAAACCGATGGTTGACCGAGCAATCATGGACAGCCGTTGGAAACCTGAGAAAGTCGTAGTTTTCCAAAGGGAACAATGCCTTGCAGAACTCAGCCATGAGCGCGACTTACATTGGCAACAAGCCGTTGCCGGCGCTGAGCCTCATGAGTGTGTACCTGTTGTGGCAACGGATCCGTTATATATTTTGTATACCTCTGGTACAACGGGCAAACCCAAAGGTGTGGTTCGTGATAATGGCGGTCACGCGGTGGCGATGAAATACTCGATGAGTACCATCTACGATATGCCGCAAGACGGTGTATTTTGGGCGGCTTCCGATGTGGGTTGGGTGGTTGGACATTCTTATATCGTTTATGCACCGCTGATTCACGGCTGCACCACTATTCTGTTTGAAGGTAAGCCAGTGCGGACGCCTGATCCGGGCGCATTCTGGCGCGTGTGTGAAGAGTATAATGTCGATGTGCTTTTCTCGGCACCAACCGCATTCAGGGCAATCAAAAAAGAAGACCCTGAAGGCGAGTTGCTCACCAAGTATGACTTATCATCACTCAAGTCGATTTTTATGGCGGGTGAACGTTTAGACCCGCCGACATTGGATTGGGTTGAATTTCACACGAGTAAACCGGTTATCGATCACTGGTGGCAAACGGAGACGGGATGGGCGATTTCCGCAAATCCGACCGGGCTTGAGTCTTTGCCTGTGAAAGCGGGCTCTTCAACCAAACCTGTACCGGGTTATCAAGTGGAGATCCTTGATGAGTTAGGCGAGCCTGCACAAGCTAATCAACAAGGTTTCGTTGCACTAAAACGACCACTTCCACCGGGCTGTTTGCCGACGGTATGGCGAAACCACGATAGGTTTGAATCTGGTTATTTAAGCCAGTTCCAAGGTTATTATGTCTCGGGTGATGGCGGTTATCTTGATGAAGATGGTTACCTGTTTATCATGGGCCGTATTGACGATGTGATAAATGTGGCGGGGCACCGTTTGTCTACGGGTGAGATGGAAGAAATCGTTGGTGGTCACCCTGCCATTGCTGAATGTGCTGTGGTTGGTATTCACGATGAACTTAAAGGTCAGTTACCGCTCGGGCTAGTTGTGCTAAAAGACGGTGTGAAGGTGGACGGCGATGACCTTCAAGCAGAGTTAGTTGGTAAGGTCCGAAATGAGATTGGTGCTGTTGCCTGTTTCAAGCAAGCCTTGGTGGTCGAGCGGTTACCTAAAACTCGCTCGGGTAAGATTTTGCGTAGAACCATCCGACAAATAGCAGAGGGCGAACAGTATGTGGTGCCTTCGACGATTGATGATCCAACAAGCTTAACCGAAATTGCTGAAAAGCTAGGCAAATAGAACGAGCTTTTATTCTTTAATAGATAAAGCATAACAAATCGTTATGCTTAATCTAAACTCTTGTTTATTCATCTGTTGTTCAAACGTGTTTACTATGGCCTTGTTATCAAACCAATAATGAGGTCTTTTTTATGCGAGCTTATCTTTTGTTAATGACTTTATTTGCTAGTAGTTTAGCTAACGCAAGTGTTTCAAAGGATGAAGCGAGTAGAGCACTGCTAGAGCCCTTAAGCCACCCTAAGGTCTTCCAATGTATTTCGAAGACAGGAGTTAAGTTGTACCAAGCGGTGTTTGACATTGGTGTTGGGTATGACGCCGATCCTATTAACTCAAAAATGATCGTCAATTCAAGGAAAGGTCGTTACGAATATCAAATACTGGGCGCTGTTAGGGCGGAAAGAGCGGGTGAAATTGTTGTACTGACTCGTCACGTGGAAGATGGGGTTCAAGTCGCTGCGATGATTGATGAAGAAAGTGGCAAGATACTCGGTATCGGTGACAAGTACCATTATCGTGATTGTGGCGTACGACCACCACCGACAGCAGAGAATATGCAGAACTTTTGGTCTAAAGGCTAAAAGCTCGGTTAAACAGAAATGATAGAGGCGACCTTATTGGTCGCTTTTTTGTTTTCGACTAATGAGGGGTATGGAGACTATACCTTAAAAGATAACTATACCTTGATTTTTAACTATGTGTTGTTTGGCTAATACATAGCTGAGTATTATGTTTTGTCTAAACTTGGCTTTATTTATCTCATTTACGCTTATCTTTAAGATGGCTTCAATCCAAACGAAGAACGAAGCGAGACTCCTATGAAATTCATCAAACCTATTCTTTTAGCTACCTTGGTTGCGACTCTTTCTGGTTGCGCGTCACCAGCAATGGACAATGAAAATGAGAACGCTGCTCGAAATCGTGGTGCGGTAGGCGGTGCTTTATTGGGAGCAACAGCAGGTGCACTGACTGGAGATGCCAGCTTAGCGGTTAAAGGCGCAGCATTAGGTGGTGTGACTGGTGGTGTTGCAGGTTCTATGAAAGATACAGACGATGCTAGAAATGCTCAAAGAACGCAAGTTACCGCTGATGGCTTGTCACAAGATAATCGAACTGACGCTGAGAAGCGAGTCGCTGAAGTTGAAGCCGAAATTAAGCTGATTGAGTTAGAGCAACAGCTTGCAGAGCTTAAAAAAGATAAACAGGATGACGGTGTTTAATGTAATAACACTCGCTCTATAAGTTCTGGAATGAACCAACTCAAAACTAAATGGCCACGATAATGTGGTCATTTTCGTATCTAAAACATCCTCTCCAAACCACGAATTATTTCAATCACTTGTATAGATATCAATGGCAAGTAAACTAGACTCAATTTAGATATTAACTCGTTTGAGAACTGTACTCGTCATGAATGTCACCCTAAGGGCCGCAACACACACCGATCTAGAACAACTTAATGAGTTGATGTTTGATCTTCACCACCACCATCATATTGCCTGCCCTGAGCACTTTAAAACAGCAGAAGAGATTGAGCAGGAAAAGAGTATTGCAAGGTACTTAGATGATCCAGAGTGCTTAGTGTATGTGGCGCTCAAAGGCCAGCTAATTGTCGGGTTCATATCAGGACACTTTTGTGAGCTGATCTCTACAGTGAGCAAGCCGGTTCAAATGGGTAGTGTTGATGAGCTTTTTGTTCTTCCTGAATACCGTAAAGCAGAAGTGGCGCAGATGTTGTTTCAACGTATTGAATCAACTTTTGATGACTATGGTGTCACTCAAGTGTTCGTCGAGGTTTGGGATTTTAATTCGCCTGCCAAGGACTTCTATCAAAAAATGGGGTTCACACCTCACATTCAATGGATGAGAAAGGCTTTGCACAAAACATAGACAGCGATTTGGCGTGTGTTTCATTACAATAGTTCAACTGCGATAGCAGTCTCAATTTCTTCCATTATTTGTAGGTAAATTCGTTGGTTATTCGATATCTATTGGTTCTTATTCTTTCTCTGTTGAGTACTACTTCCGTTTGGGCGAATAACACCTTGCCCGATCATATTGCGGGCGCATTGTGTGTAGTACGCGCTGATAACCAAATTGTGTTGGTTGATGAGTTGATCACCGGGCAATTGTCTTTACCGGGAGGCACGGTTGTTTCTGGTGAAGATCCAGCTATTGCAGCGCAACGTGAAACTTGGGAAGAAGCAGGACTATCCGTAACGGTTGGTGATGTACTCGGTTACACCGACAGTGCGGTTATTTATGATTGTATCTCTGATTCTGAAGTCATCAGCTATCAAGCTCGAAATGAGTTGGGTGGCTTTGAGCTTCCAATTTGGTTCGCTCCTCATTATGGAGTGGAAGTGAGTAGGGCGATGTTACTTCCTCCGACTACATTGCCAGCAAATCAATACCGCTATCCAGAGCAGTGGTCTGAGATTAATGAGCTGTTTCTTTCGGCGACAAACCAACCTGTGACTTATGTAACGGAGTTGGTGGGTGCAGCGCCAAAAGTTCATCAAGTTGAACTAGGTTGGATTGTTTCGCTGCAAAACATGTTCGATAACCTACCGAGTATATTTTCCAATACGGTTTTATTGACCGATCTACTCGCAAAGCCATGGGCTTTCATTGTGATCTTGCCATTAATCGCTTGGCATTTTGGTCGCAATTTTGCGTTGAAGTTCGGTTTCACTTTGATATCGGTGACACTGCTGACTTTGATAGCGCACCAAGGGTTCGGTTTCCCACGTCCACACGCTTATCTTCCAACATTGAAGCTAGTTATGAGCAGTGGTTACAGTTTTCCAAGTTTGTTGGCAGCGCTATGGGTGAGTTTGACTTTGTTGGTGTTGTGGAAGTTGAAACGTATCTTTGAACAGAAATCGATACTGATAGTACTTGCTGGGCTACTTTGGATTATGCTTTTCAAAGCTTACACAGGCAGTGCGTTTTTCAGTGATGTTTTGATGGGCGGTTTGTTAGGCGCCTTAACAACTTGGCATATAGTGAGACTTGATAGTAAACCTGATGTTGATATTAGTGTGTTATTGAGCTCCAAAGGCGTGTGGTGGGGTTTATGCTTGCTATCAATCGTAATTACGGTTATTTGGCCATTGCCAACGTTCTCATTCTGGGTCGCTATTTTAATGACCATCGCTTGCTTGGTGACGTTAACGGACTCTAAACCTTTAACTGGCCAGTTCTCATTTAAGATTGTGCTTGGTGTTATGGTGATGTTGTTAGCGGGAAATCTATTGATTAGCTGGGCGGGGAGCTTTGTTTCATTTAGTGGTATCGCTTCATTTGTCGTCGATACGCTGCGTTTCCCTATCTTGATTCTGCTTGGCGTTGTGGCATTTCGTTTGCCTTGGGCAAGAAAATAACCAATGAACTGTCAAACAAAAAAAGGCTGTACAGTGCACAGCCTTTTTAGTATCAATGATATGGCATCTAATCGTTAAGAGTTGAAGATGAACTTTTCAATCGCGACCGCTACACCATGGTCGTCGTTGCTTGCAGTGATATGATCAGCGATTTTCTTGGTTTCTTCCATCGCGTTGTCCATTGCAATGCCAAGGCCCGCGTATTTCAGCATATGGTGGTCATTTTCAGCATCGCCCATACAGATCACTTCTTCGGCTGTAATGCCTAAGTGTTTGGCAATGGCTTCAATACCGACACCTTTGTTTGAGTTCGGATTTAGGAACTCTAAGAAGAAAGGTGCGCTCTGAACAATAGTAAACTGATTCTTAAGCTCTTGTGGCAATTTACTGATGATGTCTGTCAGTTTGGTTGGCTCAGCAACAATCATGGTTTTAATGATTTCGTGGTCGTCTTCCAACCGAGAAAAATCGAACTCGGTAATCTCTAAGCCGTTGATGCGCGCTTCAATGCCGGTGTATTCGTTGTTCTCAGGTGTAATTAAACCATGAACTTTGCTGAACGCATGGACATAGCCACCAAGCTGTTCGGCAAGTGTAGCGATTTCTTTTGCTGCTTTACCATTGCTGATCTCGCTATGAATGATCTCTTTTGTTGATACATTCTGAACCATAGAGCCATTGTAAAAGAGTACAAAGTCATCCTCGCCGTTAATTGAAAGCTCATCGAGTTTGCTTTGCATGCCTTCTAAAGGGCGGCCAGAAGCCAGAACGACCTTCACACCGGCAGCTCGAGCCTTGGCAATTGCTTCTTTGTTTTCTTGAGAAATTACTTTGTCACTGTTGAGCAGCGTACCGTCCATATCAAGAGCGATCAGTTTGTACATGTTGTTCCTTACTAAAAATAAAAAGCTAACGAAATCTAATGGGCGAAAGGATAAGGGAACTTGAAACGCTAGGCTAGGGCTTTGATCAAGTGATTTATCAGTACTCATTTGTTTGACCAAAAGAGGCAAGTGCTTTAAGGTCTGCGGTTGATTAATTTCATCAAATGATTGAGCTGAGGGAAAGTTGTACAAGATTAACGAAATGTTTGAAACCATCCAGGGTGAGGGCGTGTTTACCGGCGTTCCTGCTGTTTTTGTTCGTTTGCAAATTTGCCCTGTAGGCTGTTCTTGGTGTGATACCAAACAGACATGGGAAGCTTTGCCAGAAGACGAGACTAGCCTTGGTGATATCATGGTTAAGACAGAGGATTCACCGACTTGGTCTTCTATTGATGCTCAAGGAATCGTGAATGAATACATCAAGCAAAGCTACACTGCTAAACACATTGTGATTACAGGTGGTGAGCCATGTATATATGATCTTGTCCCTCTTACTGAAGCATTTGAGAAACACGGCTGTCGCTGCCAAATTGAGACTAGCGGTACATCAGAAGTAAAAGCAACACCAGACACATGGGTTACGGTGTCACCTAAGGTGGCAATGAAAGCGAAACTGGAAATCTTAGACAGCGCTTTACAGCGTGCTAACGAGATTAAGCACCCAGTAGGAACAGGTAAGGACATCGAGCAACTTGATGGTTTACTGGAACGAGCAGAAGTATCTGACGATACTGTGATTGCTCTACAACCAATTAGCCAAAAAGATCGTGCGACGAAGCTATGTATTGATACCTGCATTGAGCGCAATTGGCGCTTATCAATTCAAACTCATAAGTACTTGAGCATTGCCTAGTTTTTGGCTTTGTAGAGTACTTACCCGTTGTAGAAAGCTCGTCAGTTTTAAGTAGGAATGGAAATGAAAAAAGCAGTTGTAGTATTTAGTGGTGGTCAAGACTCAACCACATGTCTAGTTCAAGCATTAAAAGAGTATGATGAAGTTCATGCTATTACGTTTGACTATGGCCAGCGTCATAGACTAGAGATTGAAGTCGCTGAATCATTGGCTAAAGAGTTAGGCGTGAAGGCGCACAAAGTGATGGATGTGACTCTATTAAATGAGCTAGCTATCAGCTCTTTAACTCGTGACGATATTCCTGTTTCTCATGAACTGCAAGAGAACGGATTGCCGAATTCGTTTGTACCTGGTCGTAACATTCTGTTCTTAACACTTGCTGGTATCTACGCGTATCAAATTGGCGCAGAAACGGTGATTACTGGCGTCTGCGAGACGGATTTCTCTGGCTACCCTGATTGTCGTAATGACTTTGTAAAAGCGATGAACTCTGCGTTAGTGCAAGGTATGGACAAGCAGCTGGATATTAAAACGCCATTAATGTGGCTAAACAAGGCTGAAACTTGGGCCTTGGCTGATCAATACTCAGCACTTGAGCTTGTACGTAGTAAAACCCTGACTTGTTACAACGGTATCATCGGCGATGGCTGTGGCGATTGCCCGGCATGTGAACTGAGAAAAGTTGGCCTCAATGACTACCTGGGTGATCGCGAATCTATTATGGCTGAACTGGTTCGTAAGCAGGCTGAGAATAAATAATCTCAGGCAGGTCAATGGGGTCGTTATACGCATCAATAATGCAGTTTCGGCCGTTACTTTTTGCCTGATATAGAGCTTGGTCAAGCACTGAATAGAGCTCATCGAAGTCACTTAATGCGTTTGAGGTTGCTAAGTAAGCAAAACTCGCGGTTACATTAAGTGGCTTTTTACTTTCTGATAGAAAAACGGTGCTTGAGATTACATAGTGTAACTCTTCGACTCGTTCTCTTACTTCCGATGGAGTGGTGTCTGTCAGCATTATTACAAACTCTTCACCACCTAAACGACCAAACAACTCTCCACTCATCAAGTGCTTTCTGATTTGTCTGCTAATGTGGATGAGTGCTCTGTCCCCAGTTGGGTGACCATGTTCATCATTGATTTTCTTAAACTTATCTAGGTCTAATAAGATTAGAACATGCTGCTTATTTGTTTCTTGAGAACGCTTGACCCGTTTAATTCGTCTTATGATTTCAGTTCTGTTGTACGCTTTGGTCATAGCGTCAATCGCAGCTTTTGAGCGAATTGTTTTATTCGCGAACACCATAAAACTCGCACCACACAACAAGAGAATTACAATGATGTTGTAAACCCAGCGTTGGCGCTCCATTTTCTCGATATGAAGGCGGTCAATGTTCGCTTGGTGAAGCAATAAGGAGCTCTCTAGTTCTTGTTCATATTTGGTATGGGCAATATCGAGCGCCTCTAGTGCGAGCCGGTTGTCTGTATCTCGCGCTTCCATCTGAATGGATGAATATCGTTGATAATAGATAAACGCTTGTTGGTAATCATTAAGCGCTTTGTGTACTTCAGATAATTGAAGCAGAGCTTGAGCTGTGTATTTGTGTCTTGATACCTGTTCCGCTAGCCTCAAAGCTTGTTCGGCATAATTAAGTGCCTCAGCCATCAGCTTCTTCTCTTCGAACATATCACTGACTGCCAAATAAGCATTGATACGAATGCCATCATTGCTCAACTCATTGGCAGCCTCGAGTGACTCTATTAAATAGCTTCGTGCCAAATCATAATCTTGTGTCTGTGTATAAGCTTTACCTAACCCTAAGCTAGTGAGTGCAATGCCGTAGTTATGTGATGATTCTCTTAGTAATTTCTGCGCTTTTTCGAAATGATGAATCGCTAAGTCGCTTTGGCTTTGACTTAAATAGAGATCAGCAAGGCTGTGATGAACCTGAGCCTTCATTATGCCGGAAGCATCGGCTCTTAGGGCAAGAGCTTCCTCTAGGTATTGAGTTGATTTTTCATACTGCTTTAGCTCTTTGAGTAAGTTACCAATATCATTGTAAACTCCGGAGATATCATGTCCTTTTGGAAATGCCTTGATCAAAGAGAGATAGGTATTTAACGCTGTATGGTAGTCACTACGAAAATGATGATTGTTAGCAATGACCCGATAAGTAATGAACTTGGGCAGCACAGGATCGATGGCATCATGTAAGTCGGATTCAAGCCCTGAGCAATAGTAGTTTGCTTGGTGATATTTAGCTTGTTCGTTTAGGGAGCGACATAATTGGTACTTGAGCAGTGCTTTGCCGGTTGAATCGCTACGAGATTGCATTTTTGCTAACAGCATCAGGAAGCGTTGTTGTGCGAGCTCATACTGTCCTTGACTGTCTTCAACGAGCGCGGCAACAAACGCTTGCTCTATGGCTTGATATTCACTGTCATTAGATGCAATCCCATAAAATGGTTGATCTCGCTCGCTCATGTATTGATATAACCGACCTGAAAGGTAGAGTTTTTCTCCATACGAGTTTGTACTCATGTAGCGTGTTTGAAGCATGGTAAGTGCACGGGAAGGAGAGTGACTCAATGTCGTGAGATAGAGTGCATTCCAATCAGCATTTGGAGTGTCGATACCAGCCGTATTTGGCAAAGGGATAGATGAGTCTGAAGAGTGACTTGGAGTGACTGGTTGGCAGTGGGTTGCAAAGCTAACCAAGAATATAAAGCTAAGGAAAATCGAACGAGTCACAAGTAACTATCAATCAGGATAAAGAACGATATTCTATGATTAGTTTGATCTTGCTTCAAATTATGAGGGGTGTTTGTGAGAGATATTGCGAACTAGATCTCTAATTTATTCAGTTTTATCAGAGAGATATTGGCCGCACGATTCGTACGGCCGATACTTGAAATTAGATGTATAATTTCGCTAGGTCAGAAGGCTCAAGCTCTTTGCCTTCTAGAGATTCGTTCCAGTTAACACCTACTAGTACGCCATCTTCAGCAAGAGTTAGTAGCCAATCTTCTACAAAGATGTCTAGCGGGATTTCTAGTACTTCAAAGTCAGCCCACTCTTCAACGTTGTGAGTTTTAGCATCTTCTTTTGAAGACCAGAAAGGCATCACTTCGCTGTTTTCGAATTCACTTGAGTCACATGCTAGCCAACCTTCTTCGTTGCGAAGGCCCCATACCAGTTTAGTTTCTTGTGTTTCAGAAACGAAAAGTTCTAGATTTGCTTGAGTATCAGCTGTTAGTTTGCTCATGGATTAATTCTCTATGTTGATAACGTGGCAAGATTAACATTATAGACGGCTTAGGTACATGCTATTCAAGGAATTATCATCGCACTGAAACGTTAACTTAAGATAACGTTTCAGTACGGTTAGGTCCGACGATAGTTACTTCTTAATCTTAGTAAATATGTGCCATTCTTCTTTGATATTTCCTTTAAACCCGGCCACAGCAGCAACGACTTTACGGTGAAGTGCGTGGTTGATTTCGGTGTCATTGCTACTGAACTCAACATCACCATGGCCAACGATGTTGACTCTAGAAGGTTGAATGCCGTTGCTGATAAGTGCACGTCTAACGTTAGCAGCACGCTCTTTTGACAACTTTAGATTATGTTCAGCATTACCTACTTTACTTGCGTAACCTTGCAATTCAATAGTGGTGCTTTCGTAACGCTTCAAAAAGGCAGCCATCTGGCGTATCTGGTTAAGGAAAGCTGGGTTAATTTCTGTAGAGTTATTAGCGAAGAGTATATGGAGCTCTTTCTTCTCCGACGACTCGAAATATGAACCACAACCGTCGTTATCTATTTCTGCACCAATCTGCGTATCAGCACACAGATCACGCGCATTGATAACGCCATCGTTGTCGTCATCTTGCAGATCGTAAATTTGAGTGACAGGCGGAAGCGCACGATACTCAAATTCATCCTCATTGTTGTCAGCTAAAGCATGGGTAGATACAACCATGAAGCAAAGCGATAAAACTGTGTTTGTTAGCTTCATTAATATTCCACCTTTTCATTCCATTCTTCAGGGATCTCAACTCGTAAGCCGGTAAGTAGATTACCAGTTGCGTTCATCACGCGATATTTTGCGTATTGCTCATCATACTTGGCATCCAAATAGCCTTTACGAGCTTCAAACAATTCATTCTCGGTGTTGAGCAAATCGAGAAGGGTACGCTTACCGATGCGATACTGCTTCTCATAGGAGATAACGGTATCTGATGCTGAGTCTACGTGATCAGATAGGAACTCTTTTTGTTGAACAGTGAGGTCAAGCGCACCCCAAGAAAGGCGTAAACTCTCTTCGACATTGCGATAAGTGCTTTCACGGAGATCTTTGGCTTTATTCAGTTGGTAGGCAGCGCTCTCAGCGCGGTCTTGATCTGAACCTCCGTTATAAAGGTTGTACCTTAAGCGAACCATTGCAGAGAACTCATCACTACTGCCTTCTGTACCACCGGCATCATCACGCCAGGTTTGAGCGGCTTCAAAAGACACAGTTGGGTAGTTAGTGCTTTTCGATTGCTTATATTGAAATTTTGCAGAGTCAACGTCGGCTTGCGCTATCTTTATTACTGGGTGTTGATTGAATGCTTTTGCCAGTGCGCCATCGATTGTGTATGGAATGGCGCCCGCATCAGCACGAGGGAAAGTGAGTCCTAGTGGAGATTGACCAACAAGTCGCTTGAATTGAGTATGGGTATCAAACAGGTTATTTTGAGCTGCGAGTAGGTTGCCATGTGCTTTTGCAATACGAGCTTCTACCTGAGACATATCTGCTGTCGAGCCAATCCCAGATTCGACGCGTTTGCGAATGTCGCTGTATATCTCTTTGTGCGTAGCTAGGTTGCTTTCAGAAAGTGATAGCACTTCATAGGCCTTCACTGCGTCGAGGTAGACCTTAGTTACTTCTAATGCGATGTCTTGAGCGTTAGATAACAGCTGGTAGCGTACAGACTCAGCATCAGCTGCTGTGCGGTCGATATCATTCGATGTATTAGCACCGTCCCATATTAGTTGGGTTAGTGTAATCGTTGCTTCTTTACGAGTCAGATCGGTTGTATCGGCATTCGTGGCAAGGTCAGTGTGTTCATATCCTATGCCACCGTCTAAATCGATACTAGGTCGGTAGGCTCCACCAGAAGCGTCGTTTAGGTAACGCTTACTAATGTATTCGTTGTAAGCACTTTTGATCTCAGGGTTACTTTCTAAAGTAAATGCTACGGCCTGTTCTAAGGTTTGTGCACTAGCAGGCAAGCTTAATGCTATTGCTAATCCTAATGTTGTTGCTTGAGTGCAATTCAATTTCCATCTCCCCAAATGGACTGGCACCAAAATCTGAGCTTTATTATAGAAAGACACAAAATTTAGGTGAACCGCCAAAAAAATAACGTTCGCTCTAGAAGCTGCCGTAAATGGTTGTAAATTTGTTAACCGATCGCTGTGCGTTTTATGTTGTTTTTGGGCACTTGAATCTTATATTAATATTCTCATTATCTTTCTCTAACACAATAACTTATATTGATGTTTTAAGCACCTGAATTGTCACTATTTTGACGTTGACAACAAAAGATGGATTTTAGGGGTTAATATGGACATTACAACATTGAATCTAGGCGGTGCATTGGCACTAGGCCAGCGCATCGTTATTTCAATAGATGGCACGATTAAAGTCCTAGAAGAAGGCGAACCACTTCAGGCGGGAGATGTCATTCTTGAATCTCTAAATGAATCAAATAGCCCTGATGTATCCGTGAAGCGCTTCTCACCAGAAGACGGTGAGGTTGAACTAGACCAAGATATTGCGAACATTTTTGAGGCTCTTGAAGAAGGGCAGGATCCCGCTGAATTGGGTGAAGAATTCGCAACTGCTGCCGGTCAAAATGGTTCAAGTTTAGGCACCAGTGGTACCATTGAGCGAGATGGTGAAGAAACTATCCCTGATACCGAATTCGTGACCGAAGGCTTTGAAGCGTTGGGCATGTCTCGTACCCAAAGTTTAAGTCTTCTTGATGCCTATCGCTCTATCTCAGAATCTTCAACTCAATCAAATAGCGCCCCTCTATTTACAGATTCCAACAATGTCGTTGTTGGAGATACTGTCACGTTCACAACGGATGAAGATACCCCTGTAAGCGGTACATTAAGTGCTTCTGACGACGATGATGACGCTCTTACGTTTAGCTTGTCACAATCTCCCGACAACGGTTCAGTTGCTTTAAACAGTGACGGAAGCTGGACTTACACTCCAAACGACGACTTCAATGGTAATGATAGTTTCTCTGTTGTGGTATCCGATGGCCAAGGTGGTACTGACACGATCACCGTAAATGTTGGTGTTAACCCAACCAACATTTACGGTGATCATCACAGACGCCAATGGCAATCCACTTGGCGATAGTGTTTCTGCAACTACCGACGAAGATACTCCAGTTAGCGGAAGCTTATCCGCATCAGACACTGATGGTGATTCATTAAACTTCTCTAAAGGCACTGATCCATCCAACGGTACAGTTGTTGTCGATGAAGACGGCAACTGGACCTACACACCCAATGAAAATTACAACGGTAGCGATAGCTTCACAGTTGTTGTTACCGACGGAAATGGTGGAACAGATACAATTATTGTGAATGTTGGTGTGACATCTGTTAATGACACACCAACGCTAGTTGATAGCAATGGCGACCCGCTAGGTGACAGTGTTGCGGTCATGACCGAGGAAGATACGCCAGTCAGCGGGTCTCTCTCTGCATCTGATAGCGACAATGACTCATTAAGTTTCTCAAAAGGCAGCGATCCATCTAATGGTTTAGTGACCGTTGATGAAACCGGCAACTGGACCTACAAACCAAACGCAGACTACAACGGCAGCGATAGCTTCACAGTCATCGTCACTGACGGCCAAGGCGGTACGGATACACTGACGGTGAATGTTACTGTGACGTTGGTGAACGATCCACTGAACATCACCGTGGAGAGCACGCCAGCGCTGACGGAAGACTCTGTATTAGCAGGCACGACCGTGGCGACGCTGTCGGCGACGGACGAAGACGGTGGCAACATCAAGTTCAGCATCACTGACGACACCAACGGCTTCTTCAACATCGATGAAGACACGGGCGTGGTGACGCTGACGCCAGCGGGCGCGGACCATGTGAACGCGGGCAATGACCTACCAAACTTCAACGTGCACGTAGAGAGCACCACGGGCAACACGTCAGAGAACAACATCGACGTGAACCCAGCGGACACGACGGACGTGAACGACAAACCAACAGCATCAGACTTCTCAGTGACTCTAGACAACCAAGATGAGGCGTTCTTTACGTTTGATGGTGGTCAGTCTGGTACTCAAGATAACGTTAGCGATGAGGAAGATGACGCTTCTGGCACATCTATTGATGTGAAGATTCTTGAAGAACCTCTATTTGGTAACCTTTACGATGTTAGCGGTGGCGGTAAAGTACTAATTAAAGCTGGGGATATCATCAGTAGCGATGCTCAAATTGAATACGAGCAAGATCAGAATGCTGTCGATAACTTGGATTTCGTTGCTAGTACTTTCCAAAATCAAGTAGGGAATGGCACTTCTAGCGTTAGTTATTTACAAAGTGATTCCAACGATCCACAGAGCGGTGTGGTTATTAGTGCGGGGCTCTATAACGGAGCGTCTCCGGTTGGTAACAATATTAGTAGCACACCTAGCTATCTCGTTTACGATGGTAGCGGTCAAGAGGACGGTTTTGGTGTCTCTCAAAGTGCTAACGCGAATAGCGGCGAACTTGATGTTATCAACGGTGGTGCTCAGGAATATATTTCAATTGATTACTCTGCTACTGGCGCGTCAATCACTGAGGCTAATATCGACTTCGGTAGTGTTTATGAAAACTACAATGCTAATAACAGTGCCGGTGGTCGAATTGAAGTCATTGCCCTTGATGAAAGTGGTAATGTTGTTGGAACTTTCTACTTCGATAGCGATGAGTCTGGTGAAAATGGACTTACCATCGATAGTAACGGGAATGCCACAGTTAACATCCAAGTCGACGGCGGGTTTACCGAATTAAGAGTGTTCACTACTCAGGACGGCTCTGATAACCCTAATAAAAACTCCAATATCACGCTCAAAGGTGTTGATGTAGTTAGTGCTGAACTTTCTGAAGAAATTGACTATCAGTCAGTGGACTCTAGCGGTTTGGTTAGTGATGAAGTTGCTCAATTGACAATTGTGTCAGGTGATACTGACTTAGCACCAGTTGCTCAGAACGATACTGTGTCTGTATTCGGTGGTTTATCAGGTTACTACTACAGTTCAAATGACAGCGTTAATGGCAACATCGACTCTGTACAAGACGCGTTAGATGTTATCGCAGGTAAAGATGCTGACCTTACATTTGAAGCAAAAGACATAAACTATACGTTGAACGGAAATAACAGCGGCTTAAGTTCTCAAAGTCAGTTTGAAGACTTCTTGAATAACGATTCTGGCTCTGTTGAAGGTACAGTTGGTGCACACACTGACGGCGTCGTTCAAATGAGTGGCTCTGTTTATCTAGAAGCCGGTGATTATGCGTTTAAAGTTACTGCTGATGATGGTTACACTATCTTAATTGATGGAGTAGCGGTTGCTACAGTTGATCAGAACCAGTCGTCGACAACTACTATGCATGATTCATTTACGATTGATAGCGATGGTTATCACTCCATTGAAATCGTTTACTGGGACCAAGGTGGTGCCGCTAACTTAGATATCAATCTTGGTACCGTTGACGGCAATGGTAATTACAACAATGGTGAGCATGACCTAAATGATTTCCCATTGATTGGTGACGTTCTGTCTGTACGAGAGGGTGAAACTTTAACTGTAGATTCTTCACTGCTGCTTGCCAACGATTATGATCCAAACACAGGTGACACCTTTACGATTGTCGCGGATGGATTTAGTTCAGCCGATGGAACAGTGTCATACGATCAAAACAGCGGGGAGATTTCTTTCACGCCGAATAGTAATGTGACGGGTAGTGCGTCCTTCATATATACCATTGTTGATAGCTCAGGCTTGACTAGTAGTGCAACGGTAACAACGACAGTTGCACCAATTAGTAATGGTTTATCGGTTTCTGCGAACTTAACCAGCGTAAGTGGAAATGTTGCTGACTCCATCGTTGCAGGCATTGAATCTAGTTTGGTGAGCGCTACTGTAGATTCAACAGCAGATGGCGATGACAATCACCTTCAGACAACAAGTGGTGCTTGGGTTGAAGCTCTTGACGGTAATGACACAGTCGTTTACGGCAGCGGGGATCATATGCAGGTACGCGGTGGAGAGGGTGAAGACGTCATTATCGGAAATGATGGTACATCCACTGTTGTAACTGAAAACCTACAAGGCGGTGATGGCAGTGACATTTTGGTTGGCGGTATAGACGCATCAACAAGCATTAATCTTCTGGGGGATGATACTGGAGAGTCTGGTGATGACGTACTCATTTCTCGTAGTCCAACGACAAGCACAGCATACTATGGTGGTTCAGGCAATGATGTTGCTTATCTAACAGGCCAAAGCACTGACTACACCTTTAGTACAGTGGGAGCTCCAGATTTCCGTTTAACTCATACCGGGACAGGTAATGCAAATCACGACTTCTATAGCATCGAGACGTTGTATTTCTCTGACGGTAAGTTTGAAGTTCAAAGCGGCACTTTAGTTAAAGTTGCTGAGGTTTATGAACTTAACATTGATATCGATCTGTATGACAACGACGGCAGCGAGCAAGTAAGTTCACTGATCGTTAGTGATGTACCTGCAGATGTAACACTCTCCACCGGTACTAAACAAGCTGACGGAACTTGGGTGATTGATCCTGCTGAACTCGATGACGACGGCAAGTTAACAGTCATCGTTGAAGCACCAGTCGATACAGCGCCAGTTCTAACTGTTACAGCAGGTGCTTACGAAGTTGATGACCAAGGGCAAGCAGCTGACTCGGAAGTATTTGCTGATACTCAAACTGGTGTGGCAATTGCACCTAGCTCAGGTAGTGAAAACGGAGATAACACGATCACTGGCTTTAGCGGTGATGATGTGTTGTTCGGTGATATTGGGGGTGTTGTTGATAATTCTGTCGCGCCAACTAACTACAATATTGCATTAGTTGTTGATACATCAGGAAGTATGAGTGATGCACTCAATAGTAGCAGTAATCAATCTAAGTTAGATGTGGTTAAAGCATCGCTCATTGCTATGTTGGCTGATATCGCATCGCATCCAGGTGTTATTAATCTGGCGCTAATTGGTTTTGCAGCGAGTGCGAGTATAGAAATAGACTTACAGAACTTAGAAGAGTCAGACTTGGAGCAGACAGTTAACTCGGCGATCAATGCTTTGACTGCGGATGGTGCAACTAATTACGAGGCTGCGTTTGATTCCGCTAAAGATTGGTTTGAGGACGACGACCAGCCATCAAGTTACGAAAACCTAACGTTCTTCTTAACTGATGGGAAACCAACTGTATCGAATAGTTCTAACAGCAGTGGCTCTACTACTCAGTTTGATGAGTTTGCCGACTCTGTTACTGCTTTCGATGAGTTAGCGGATGTATCGAAAGTTAGAACTATTGGTATCGGGGATGGAATTGATTCTGAAATACTAGAACATTTCGTTAGTGACAATGGCTCCTCGTACACGTATTCGTCAACTACAACGCAACTTGCAAACTTTAGCTCTAGTACTGGCGAAGCTTGGAGCCTTGATAACTTTACGGTTTCCGGCGGTACAGCAGTACTGACTGATTCGCGTATCTTGTTGACGGATCCAAACGATACTTCTAGTTCAGCGTCGATGACCAGCCCTGAGTTTACAGTTGCTGACGGCGAAGCGTCAGTACTGACATTCGATGCGTCTCAGGGGAGCTATTTCGGTGGCGGCGATGTGTTTAGCTGGAGTGTTCAGAAATTTGACGAACAAACTCAATCATGGGTAAGTGTCTCATCTGGAAGCAGTACAGGCTCGATTGAAACAGATCTACTTCATGAAGGTAAGTACCAGTTAGTACTCTCGGTTTACGAAGACCAAAGTGGATACACTGCAGACGTATACCTAGACAACTTTGTAATTAAGACAGTAACAAGTACGACAGGTGATGTTGAAATCGTTCAATCAAGCCAAGGCCTAGATGCTGCACTTGAGGAAGGTAGTAACGAAATCACGCTACTGCCTGTAGGTAATGATCATCTAAGCGGCGGTGCAGGCAATGATATCTTATTTGGCGATGCTATTAACACTGATGGCTCGCCATGAACTGAAAGTGGTCTTGTTCGCCCAGATTCGTTGCCTGATGGCTCGGGTATGGAAGCACTGACGACGTTCTTGCAGATGTTGAATGGCGCAGAACCTACAGAAATGGAAATCTATGAATATGTTAAAGATAACCATGAGCTGTTTAATGCCGATAGTGACACTCGAGGTGGAGACGATACCGTTGCCGGTGGGCTAGGTGATGACATCCTTTATGGCCAAGGTGGTGACGATACACTGATTGGTGGATTGGGTGATGACATTCTAACTGGTGGTGAAGGGGAGGATATCTTTAAGTGGGTAGACATGGACGATGGTTCTTCCGACACTATTACTGATTTCAGTGTGGCAGATGGAGACAAGCTTGACCTATCTGAGCTGTTGGCTGACCTTGAGACAGATGATATTAATGCTCTGCTAAACAACATCGAAGATTCGATCACTGATAACGGTAATGGCGGCTCAGCACTGACCATTGATAAAGGTGGCGAGTCTATGACAATTGAGTTTAACAATGTCACTTCATCAGAGTTAACAGATTATCTATTTAATCAAGATGGTTTGAAATACACTGATAGCTAATGTTCATTGAAGCTCATTAGATAACAAAAGGGTCACCAAACGGTGACCCTTTTTACTTCTTAATCTTTAACGAGATATGTAACGCTTAAAGAACTAAAGAACTAAAGAACTAAAGAACTAAAGAACTAAAGAACTAAAGAACTAAAGAACTTTACACGCAAAACCTTTTAGGTAGAAACCTTCCGGGTAGGCTGTGTCTGTCAGGTGATCTGCAGCTTGTTCGAAGCGCTCGACAAACTTAACTGTGCGACCAGCATCGATAGCAGCATCGGCAATGATTTTTTGGAACAGGTCAGTGCCCATTAAGCCAGAACACGAGTAAGTAAGTAGTGTGCCACCAGGCTTAAGGATCTGCATTGCTAGCATGTTTACATCTTTGTAGCCGTTCGCACCTGATGTTAGGTTGTTTTTGCTAGAAACGAACTTTGGTGGATCCATGATCACAACATCGAATTTGGTGCCTTGGTCACGGTATTCACGCAGAAGTTTAAATACGTCAGCATTCAAGAACACCGCGCGTTTTTTTGAAATATCGAATTCATTTAATTCAGCGTTTTGCTTAGCTGTGTCTAAAGCAAGCTGTGAAACGTCGGCGTTGATAACACGCTTTGCTTCGCCTTTTAGTGCGTACAGACCAAAGCCACCAGTGTAAGAGAAGCAGTTCAAGACTTCTTTGTCTTTGACGTACTTCATTGATTCTTTACGGCTGTCACGTTGGTCTAGATAGAAACCTGTTTTGTGGCCTTCAACGATATTTACGCTGATTTTTACGCCGTTCTCTTCGATTACAACTGATTTAGGTGGTTCTTCACCATGCAGAACACCGACAGTTTGTTCTAGTCCTTCTTTTTTACGAACCGCCACATCTGAACGCTCGTAAATGTTGCAGTCTGGGAAGCATTCGATTAGAGCTTCTACCAATACGCTTTTGTTGAATTCAGCACCTGCGCTGAGAAGTTGGCAAACCAAGTAGTCTTGATACTTATCGATGGTAATACCTGGTAAGCCGTCTGATTCCGCAGCGGTCAGGCGGTAGCCCGTTAGGCCATCACGTTCAATGATGTCTTCACGTAATGATTGTGCGTCTTGAATTCGTTTTATGAAGAACGCTTTGTTGATTTCTTCTTTTTCAAATGTCCAAACACGTGCTCGAATTTGAGAAGATGGTGAGTAAGCAGCCTTCGCTAACCACTGACCATTGTGAGCATATACGTCTACCGTTTCACCCTGTTTTGGCTCGCCCTCGACTTTATCGATGCCGCGTGAAAATACCCATGGGTGTTTACGGCGTAATGATTTGTCACGGCCTTTCGCTAGATGAATAGAAGGAGTCATAATTTACTCTGTTTGTTGAATTTGAAGGAGGGGTATTGTCGGGGAAGTGCAAGTGAAAAGCAAATAAGAAAGGGCTGCGTGAGCAGCCCTTGTCATTATTTTAATCAGATAGATAGCAATATTCGAAATACTGCCTTTGAAGGACCAAGATTATGCCTTAAGACCTGTCAACAAGCCTTCCATGGTATCGCTTTGCTTACGAAGTTGGTCAACATTAGAATTACTCTTGCTAATCATTTCACAGATGCTATCTGATTGGTGACGAATCTCTTCGACGCTTTGTGCAATGTTGTCAGCAACAACACCTTGCTCTTCAGCTGCCGTCGCGATTTGAGTACTACTATCAGAAATTGATTGGTTCTTTTCAGCGAGTGAGCCGATCTCAATATTCACTTCAGACATCAATGTTTGCCCTTCATTAGCGTTGTTCACCGTTACTTCCATTAGCTTTGTCAGCGACTGACTGTTACGTTGTAATGATTCAATCATACTTTGGATCTCAACCGTTGCTTGTTGAGTTCGACCAGCAAGTGCACGAACTTCATCGGCAACAACCGCAAAACCGCGGCCTTGTTCACCCGCACGAGCAGCCTCGATAGCAGCGTTTAATGCAAGTAGGTTGGTCTGCTCTGAAATACCATTGATGGTTGTCACTACTTCATCAATTTGCGCCGCGTTTGCGTCCAGCTCTTCAACGGCTTGTGATGCAGATTGAATCTCTTGAGATAGGTTAGAGATAGATTCCAGCGTGTTTGAAACCTTAACTTGGCCACTTTGTGCAACACCACGAGCATCCATAGTTTGTGAGCTCGATGCGTGAGCTAGGGTTGCTACCTCACGAATTGTCGCAGCCATTTGCTCTGTTGCGCTTGCTAAGCTGTTCAAGTGCTCTTGCTGATTGCCTGAGATATCTGAGCTTTGTTGCGTCGACTGATTTAGGTCAGAACTGATTTGCTGCATGAGTGCCACAGATTCTTGAATCGAAAGCACCATGTTTTGCTCACGTTCCGCCACCTTGTCGATAGTAATTGCGATTTCGCTAAACTCATCACGAACAGGGAAATAGTTCATACGACAAGTTAGGTCACCATTCGCGAGTGTGCTCAGAGCTTTGTTCATAGAGAACATTGCTCCGCCAATGAAAGTCATGATGTAGTAAACACCAAGTGCGATCAAAGTTAGGGTTACCGCAATGATGGATATCTGTGTTGCTGAGAGCGCAGACCATAGGTTTTGGTCGTGGTTAGCAACCAAACTAAATGCACCATTCATAACTGAAACAGAGCCTGCGCCATAACCAAGGGAGATAGTTTCTGAGCTATTAACCAGTTGCGCAACTTGTTCTTTGGTGAGTTGACCAGCTTCGATAAGCCCCTTCATTAAGAGCAATTCTTCTTGATAAAGGTGTGCTAGTAATGAATCTGCTGCACTATCTAAAACGAGAGTTAATATAACAAGAGCGAGAAGGGGTAATAAAAAGAGGAGATAAAACTTTTCTTGGATTTTTAGGTGAATGAGGTATTTATCAATCCAACGAAATGGGATTTCTTTCATAATCGTTATACTCGAAGTAAGTCCACCAATAAGCGGTGAATGAATAGAGTCTCAACTATATCATTCATATAATTTATGAGGCAACGTTATGAAAAATTCACAATCTATATTTGTCGTGTCAGGCGTAGTTCAGTGTGTTGGCTTCCGTTATCACACCAGCAGAGAAGCGCAGAAGCTTGCCATTTCAGGGTATGCCAAGAACTTAAATGATGGTCGAGTTGAAGTGTTGGCTGTTGGCGAAAGTGGCCAGGTAGACAAGCTTTACCAATGGTTGCAAGTAGGTCCTGCGAGCGCAACGGTAGATAATGTGGTTAAGCAAAGGTTGGGAGAAGGTGAAAAGCGCAATGTGCGTGTTGGGGAGTTCCAAATACTGTAGCTAACAGGCCACAGTATTTGATTGAGATAGTCAGTAACCTGTTGTTACAGACACTTTGCTGGTTTAGGTAAGCCTGCGAGTTTAGTCGCTTGTTTCGCCGGGCCTTTTTTGAATAATTTGAACAGGTATTTACTGTTGCCTTTTTCAGGACCGTGGGCTTTTTCCATCGCTTTAACAAGCATGCGAACAGCTGGAGAAGTGTTGAACTCTTCGTAAAAGCTCCTTACAAAATGCACGACTTCTAGGTGTGCTTCCGTAAGCTCAATGGCTTCGTCTTGTGCAAGAATTTCAATCATACCTTCTTCCCATTGTGTGTAATCCAATAGGTAGCCTTGAGCGTCGGTTTCGATTTGCTTGCCGTTATATTCAAACATGTTTAGTCCAGAATCCAATTAACTATTTGGATAGGGTACATGACCAAGTTTACCTTTCTCAATAGATATCGTAGTGATCTTGATAAATATTGATCCTATAGATACAAAAAAGCCCAAGAGATAGGCTCTTGGGCTAGATATTCTTCAATTAGGCGATTGATTAGTCGTCGCTGCCCATGATGCCTAGGATGCTTAGTAGGCTGATGAAGATGTTGTAGATTGATACGTATAGGCTAACTGTCGCAGAGATGTAGTTGGTTTCACCGCCACGGATGATGTTTTGCGTTGTTAGCAAAATAACACCAGTCGAGAACAGGATGAACATACCGCTCATTGCTAATGACAGAAGTGGCATTTGTAGGAAGATATTTGCAACCATACCTACAAGTAACACGACGAAACCTGCTAGTAGCATACCGTTAAGGAAAGATAGGTCACGCTTAGTAGTAAGAGCGTAAGCCGATGCACCCATAAATGCTAATGCCGTGCCACCTAGAGCAGTTAGGATAACATCACCCATGCCTGCGCCAACGTACATGTTTAAGATTGGACCGATGGTGTAGCCTAGGAAACCTGTGAACAGGAACGTAAAGACTAGACCCATGCTGTTGTCACGGTTCTTTTCTGTTAGGAAAAGTAGGCCGTAGAAACCAACTAGCATCATGATAAGACCAGGGCGAGGAAGGTTCATCGCCATAGATACGCCTGCTACAACAGCAGACCAAAGTAGTGTCATAGACAGTAGTGCGTAGGTATTACGCAACACTTTATTGGTTTGCAGAGCACTTTCTTGAGATGCTGTGCGCGAAAACATAGGGCTGTTCATAATCTTCCTCGTAAGGTGACTTCAATAGTTATTAGTACATTTATGGGGCTGAAAGTTCGAAAAATCAAGTCTTACAGTCCACTTGTATACTTAAAATAATAATCAAAATAACTGGTTAAGTATTTCTGAAGGTGTAACAAAGTATGTCTTATACAGATATCAAAGTACCACGGATACCCGATGTTTAACCTTTATACTTGCGTTACCTATTTATATCCTTCTATAAACCAACTATCAATTTGAAAAATAAAAAGGCGACCTAAGCCGCCTCTCTTAATTATGCATCATAACACATTAATGGTGTAAGATTTGACTCAAGAAGTTTTGCGTTCTGTCCGATTGCGGATTTTCAAAGAAGTCGACAGGGTTGTTCTCTTCAATGATTTCCCCGGCATCCATGAAGATAACTCTATCGGCCACCTCCTTAGCAAAGCCCATCTCGTGCGTTACACAAAGCATGGTCATGCCTTCTTCTGCCAGCTCAACCATAACATCTAGAACTTCACGAACCATTTCTGGATCGAGCGCTGAGGTTGGTTCATCAAACAGCATGACTTGTGGGTTCATACATAGAGAACGTGCAATCGCTACACGCTGTTGCTGACCACCAGAAAGCTGACCTGGGAACTTGTCTGCTTGCTCTGGTATCTTTACACGTTCTAGGTATTTCATCGCAATCGCTTCAGCTTCTTCTTTCGGCATCTTTTTCACCCAGATAGGGGCTAGGGTGCAGTTCTCTAGTACCGTAAGGTGGGGAAATAGATTGAAGTGCTGGAAACACATGCCAACGTCACGACGAACGGCTTCGATGTTTTTTAGATCTTCAGTCAGCTCATTGCCAGACACAAAGATGTGTCCTTTCTGATGCTCTTCCAGTCTATTGATACAGCGAATCATCGTTGATTTACCTGAGCCAGAAGGGCCACAGATAACGATTTTCTCGCCTTTTTTAACTTCTAAGTTGATGTTCTTAAGAACGTGGAACTCACCGTACCACTTGTTCATGTCTTTAAGTTCAATCATCAACTCTTGCGATTCTGGGTTTAGTTGTTGCGTCATAATACGTCCTTGATCTTATTAACTATCGTTTGTGACCGGTGTGAAGTCTGTTTTCTAGCCATATCGAGTATCTCGACATGCCAAAACAGAACACCCAGAACACTAACGCGACAAATACATAACTTTCTGTTGCGAAGCCTAACCACTCAGGGTCCGTGTTCGCCGCTTGACCAATACCCAGTACATCGAACATACCGATGATAAGTACCAGACTGGTATCTTTGAACAAGCCAATGAATGTGTTCACGATTGAAGGGATTGTGATTTTCAGCGCTTGAGGAAGAATAATCAGCCCCATCTTTTTCCAATAGGTTAAGCCAAGTGCATCTGCAGCTTCGTATTGACCTTTAGGAATAGCTTGCAGGCCACCACGAATTACCTCGGCCATATAAGCGGCGCTGAATAGAACCACACCTACCAGCGCACGGAATAACTTATCGGTCTCAGAGCCCGCAGTAAGGAATAGTGGCAGCATTACAGATGCCATGAACAGCACCGTAATCAGGGGAACACCGCGCCAAATTTCGATGTACACAGTACAAATACTACGGATGATTGGCATTTCAGATCGACGGCCAAGCGCCAATGCGACACCAATCGGTAGTGACACAACGATACCCACTAACGCAATGATAAGCGTAACAAGTAGACCACCCCATTTGTGCGTATCAACAACTTCCAATCCCAATACACCGCCATATAGCAAGCCAGCAATGATGAATGGGTAGATGTTTACGAAGAATAACCAAATCCAAGTGCGTTTCGGTGTTTTCTCGTAGGCTAATAGCGCGACAAAGATAGCCAATGTTGCGTAGAAAAGGCGAGGGCGCCACAGTTCAGTTTCAGGGTAGAAGCCATACATGAACTGATCCCAACGAACGCTGATGAACACCCAGCAAGCCCCTTCGCTAGTACAGGCATCACGAGTTGTTCCGACCCAGTCTGCATTTAGGAAAGCCCAATCGAATGTTGTCCAGAGTAGTGAGAAAGCGATGTAACCTAGAACAACGGTAACGATACTGTTGATTGGCCCATTAAAGAGATTCTTTCTTAACCAACCGACGACACCAACGGTATTAGCGGGAGGTGGAAGATCCGGTTGAAATTGATGTGTGCTCATATTATCTCTCCACCAATGCTACTTTACGGTTATAGATATTCATTAACGCAGAGGTCAATAAGCTTAGCGTTAGGTATACACCCATGGTCATGGCAATAATCTCGATTGCTTGACCTGTTTGGTTGAGAGTCGTACCTGCAAACACAGAAACTAAGTCAGGGTAGCCAATAGCCATTGCTAACGAAGAGTTCTTAGTGAGGTTTAAGTATTGGCTGGTTAGCGGTGGAATGATGATTCGCAGCGCTTGAGGAATAATAACCAGTTTTAATGTGCGAGCTCGAGGAAGACCTAGAGACATCGCAGCTTCTGTTTGACCGTGGCTAACCGCATTAATACCAGAACGTACGATCTCTGCGATAAACGATGCCGTATAGATGCTCAAGGCCAATACAAGAGCGGCCAATTCAGGGATGATGCTGATACCACCTCTAAAGTTAAAGCCTTTCAACTCTGGATATTCCGCCGAGATTGGCATGCCAAGAACAAAGTAGACAACCAGAGGTAGACCAACGATTAAGCTCAATGCGATTCGAAGCATTGGGGTTTGTTGCCCCGTCAGTTTCTGTTTGTTGTTAGCCCAAATATTAATGATGATGGTGGCAATGATGCCAACAATTAACGCGCCGATAACGAAGCTGCTTCCTTGTTCAAGAATAGGAGCAGGTAGGTAAAGGCCACGCACATTTAGGAAGATAGCTTCACCCAAACTGAGACTTTGTCTTGCCGATGGGAGAGCTTGAAGAACCGCGAAATACCAAAAGAAGATTTGAAGTAGTAGTGGGATATTTCGGAAGATTTCAATGTATACCGCTGCAAAACGGCTCACTAACCAGTTAGATGACAGTCGAGCGACGCCCATAGTGAAACCAAGTACCGTGGCTAGAATAATACCTAGTACCGATACCAAAGCGGTGTTTAATAAGCCGACAACGAAAGTTCTACCATATGAGAAGGTTTCGTCATACTCGACGAGGGTAAGGCCGATACCAAAACCCGCCTCTTGACTCAAAAAGTCAAAACCAGTGGCGATGCCTCGGGCTTCCAGATTGGTAAGGGCGTTGTTTACGATAGTATAGAAGAAGGCGCCAAGTGCTCCGATGGCGATGATCTGGAAAACAACAGATCGAAAAGTCGGGTTGTATAACAGGTTAGCACTTTTAGCTTCGGGCTTTTCCTGGGAAGGAGTAAGAGTGTTGTTAGGTTTCATACTGCAATAACCTCAAATCCATTTAATATTTAGGGCGGAAAAACCGCCCTAAATCGTGTTACTCAATTATTCATTTTTCGGGTTGTTGCTATCGAGTTAAAAGGCTTGATAGCAACGTTTACGAACAAGTAATCACGTCGTGTGCTATTAACGGATTGGTGGAGCGTACATAAAGCCGCCCGCATTCCATAACGCATTTACACCACGATCGATTTGAAGTGGAGAACCTGTACCAACAGTACGCTCGAAACTCTCACCGTAGTTACCAACTTGCTTGATGATTTGGTAACCCCAGTCGTCACGAATGCCAAGACCTTTACCTTTAGGACCGTCTACACCAAGAATACGCTTGATGTTTGGATCTTTTGACTTAAGCATTTCGTCAGCATTTTTAGAAGAGATACCGTACTCTTCAGCATTAACCATTGCTGAAAGTGTCCACTTAGCAACGTTGAACCATTTGTCATCGTCTTGACGAACAACTGGACCTAGAGGCTCTTTAGAGATAATTTCAGGAAGTACTTGTGCAGATTTTGGATCAGCTAGGTTTAAGCGAAGTGCGTATAGACCAGATTGGTCAGTCGTTAGCACATCACAACGACCCGCGTCGAAACCTTTAGATGTTTGTGCTGCTGTATCAAATACCACTGGCTTGTAAGACATGCCGTTGTTACGGAAGTAATCGGCTAGGTTTAGCTCAGTCGTTGTACCTGATTGAACACATACAGAAGCGCCATCAAGCTCTAGAGCGCTGGTTAGGCCAAGATCTTTCTTAACCATGAAGCCTTGACCATCGTAGTAGTTAACGCCTACGAAGTTCAGACCTAGAGCCGTGTCACGATGCAGTGTCCATGTTGTGTTACGAGACAGTACGTCGATTTCGCCAGATTGAAGCGCAGTGAAACGCTCTTTTGCTGTTAGAGGTACATACTTAACTTTAGTCTTGTCACCGAGTACAGCCGCTGCAAGAGCTTGACAATACTCAACATCGATTCCTTCCCATTCACCTTTTGAGTTTGGGTTAGAGAACCCTGGAAGACCTGTACTTACACCACAAGTTAAGAAGCCTTGAGATGTGACTTTGTCCAGAGTGCTTTCTGCCGCTGATGCTGATGTTGCCATCATCGCAGTTGATGCAGCTACTACTGAAGCAAGAAGTGTTAGTTTATTTGTCATTTGTATCCTTCCTTGTTAACCAGGTGACACCTGATACTCGTGCTCATTTGAGTTTTTCTATATGTGTTGCGTTTTCTATGACCTTGTTGTTCAAATCAAACGAGTTGCATTTTGCAAATGAAACTGTGTGCGATTTAATCAACTGTTTATAAGGTTAGGAAAGGATCTGTAGTTTCACAAATGTATAATTTAAAAAGATTTTTGAATGAAATTACAAATCCGAACACATTTAGAATGACCAAATGTTAACTGAATGTAAATAGTGCAAAGGTTCACACTGTTGGTGCAACAAGATTTAGATTTTTATATTGATAATCGACTAGATAAAAATCCTGAATGAATCTCACACTGGTGAAAGATTAAACTTAAAAAAGATTGAAATTTGGTCAATAAATATTTTTATTGCACTTCGATAGTTATTAATATGCTCCAAATTTGGTAGCATGGTTGAATAGTTATTGAAGTCATCTCAAGGAAGAACATGCGTTATTTCCCAATGTTTTTGGATGTAGAGAATAAGCCTATTCTCGTGGTCGGTGGGGGTGAGGTTGCTTGCCGTAAAGTGGACAGCTTGCTGAGAGCCGGCGCCGATGTCACTTTAGTGTCTCCCAAGGTAGCACCTTACTTACAACAGCTTGTTGATGAGAACAAACTTCACTGGGTGCAAAATTTTTACTCGTCACAAATCATCTCTAAAGAATACCTTCAAGTATGGGCTACTACAGACAACCCTAGCTTGAATCATCAAGTGTATAATGATGCAAAGAAACTGGGTATTTTAGTCAACGTGGTTGATGATTTGCCATACTGCGACTTCATTACACCTTCAATGATAAATCGTGGAAGAATCCAAATTGCGATCTCCAGTGGTGGTGCATCACCTGTTTTGGTGAGAAATATTAGAGAAAAACTCGAAACAGTATTACCTCAGAATATCGGTCTTCTCGCTGACTTTGGTGCATCAAAACGCAACTCGATCAAAGAGTCGTTTCCTACCGTCGATGAACGTCGCAAGTTTTGGGAGCGCTTTTTATCATCCAGTTTTATCGAGCAGGTAACGGATAGAGAGCAATTAGAAGCGCATTACCAACAAGCGCTGACAGAAGGCGTTGATAGCGAAGGGCAGGTAACTTGGATCGAATTTGAACAAGATGTCGAGTTGTTGTCCATGAAGGCGTTACGCTTAATGCAGGAAGCTGAATTGGTACTGGCTCCCACAGAGTGCCCATTTGAATACGTGGACCTGTGTCGTCGTGATGCAGAAAGAGAAAGCTATGCTAATAGCGGAGAGCTCTCGACTAAGCTTGAGCAAGCAAAAGCTGAAAACTTAAGAGTATGTGTGTTCATCCCACCAGCGAGTGTTGAATTTAACCTCTTGGTAGGAAAAGACTTGAAGCTCTCTTCTGCCAAGGTTCTAAGCTGAAGCTAATAAGCATGGCACTTATAGAAGTCATATCCGTCTAGGGATTGTCATTGCTGCTTAGGGATATGCTTAACGAAACAGCCAGATAAATAAAAAGCCACTTCGCAGGAAGTGGCTTTTTGCTATTTCAAACACAAATTGTGACTAGGATAGAGCAACGGATAAACGTGGTTGCTCAAATCCCAATTAGTCGCGGAAGTTATCGAATTGGAAAGGTTGACCAAGTTCACCGTTACGAACCAATGCCATAACAGCTTGTAGATCGTCACGTTTCTTACCTGTTACACGTACTTTTTCACCTTGAATAGACGCTTGAACCTTAATCTTGTTGTCTTTAATTAGCTTAACGATTTTCTTTGCAACATCAGTTTCGATACCTTGCTTAAAGATAACCGTTTGGTGCCAAGTGCGACCTGTTTGATCTGCTGCTTTTGCTTCCATCGCGTTAGGATCAACATTACGCTTCGTTAGGTTGCTACGAAGAATATCGCGCATTTGCTTAAGCTGGAAATCGTCTTGAGCAGTCAGTTTTACCGACTCATCTTTGTAGTCAAAGCTTGCGTCAACACCGCGGAAATCGAAACGAGTCGATAGTTCACGGTTAGCATTGTCTACAGCGTTACGTAGTTCTACTGCTTCTACTTCAGAGATAATGTCAAATGATGGCATTGTGTTATTTCCTTAAGCTAAGTTTCTATCTTTAATTGCTGTTGCAAGCATGTCTAACATTGTCGCGGTATCTTCCCAGCTTAGACACGGATCGGTAATCGACTTGCCGTACTCAAGGTTGTTGATATCCGTCATTGGCTGGTTACCTTCTTTAATGAAGCTTTCCGCCATGATGCCTGCAATTTGATTTTTGTTAGATTTGATCTGTTCACAGATGTCTTTTGCAACGTCTAACTGCTTGCGGTGTTGCTTTTCACAGTTAGCGTGGCTGAAGTCTACGACTAAACGTTGAGGCAAGTCGAACTCAGCAAGCTGCTTACATGCGCTATCAACAGATTCTGCATCAAAGTTTGGACCTTTATCACCACCACGCAGAATGACGTGACCGTATGGGTTGCCTGAAGTGCGGTAAACCGTCATACGACCATTTTTATCTGGTGAGTAGAAGTAGTGAGAAGCTTGTGATGCGCGAATTGCATCAATAGCGATCTTGATGTTGCCGTTTGTCGCGTTTTTGAAGCCAACAGGGCAAGACAGTGCTGAAGCCATTTCACGGTGAATCTGAGATTCTGTAGTACGAGCACCAATTGCGCCCCAAGTGATCAGGTCTGCAATGTATTGGCCCGTGATCATATCAAGGAATTCAGTCGCGGTTGCTAGGCCAAGCTTGTTGATATCAAGTAAAAGCTGACGTGCTTTGTTTAAACCTGTTTCCAGTGCGTATGAACCATCAAGGTTTGGATCGGTAATCAGACCTTTCCAACCTACAACCGTGCGCGGTTTCTCGAAGTAGGTTCTCATTACAACAAACAATTCGTCTTTGTATTGTTCTTGAATTTGGCTCAGGCGCTCAGCGTAATCAAGTGCCGCTTCTGTATCGTGAACAGAGCAAGGGCCTACGATAACTAATAGGCGGTTATCACGACCAGTTAGGATATCTTCGATTTGGCGGCGAGAATTTGCAATACGCTCAGCAACGTCGTCAGTAATTGGGTGTGCGTTGCCTAATTCGGCAGGAGTTGGCATAGGACCCAGAGCTTGGGTTCTCAACTCATCAGTTTTTAATGGCATGTGATAGCTTTTTTATTCTATTGCGAAGTGGTTAAGATAACGGAATTGAACCGAGGAATAAACTCTCTTAAGTCAAAGTTATCTCTGTTATTACTAATATTCTTATTTTTATCAGCAGCCCGACGCTAAATACGGGATTTTCACTTGTATTAACAGGCAGCTATCGGTATTTTCGTTTGAACACAACATAAAAATGCTGGAGCAGCAATGACTCAAGAAAATCAAAGCACTTTGCACCCAGAACTAGTCTTAGGCGATGTGCTGCCTTCTTATAACGATAATAATAATTCCAACCACTTATACGTCTCTCTCTCTGAATTGGTCATGGATCGTGTCTTCTACCATCCAAGTATTGAAAGCCATTTAGATACACTTTCTGATATAGAGAAAACCTCTCTAGACGCCATTCTTGGTGGCAAAAGTGTTGATGAGCATTTCGTTTCTACCTTAGTCACGGCGATTCAAGCGGCAGTTCAACCAAATCATGCTTCTGTACGCATCGCGTTAAGCAACGCTGACAGCTACGGCTTTCGTTCGCTGTTAGGCGGCAATTGTGAAGTGGAAGAAGTAAACCCAGCACTTGGTGTTCGTGGTGTTGCGCGTTATGCGACACAAGAATACAGCAAAGCCTTTGCATTAGAGTGTCAGGTCGTTAAGGCTCTGCGTGAACAAGGCATTAATGTAGAAGTGGTAGTTCCTTATGTGCGTGCATTAAGCGATGCGGCTAAGATCATCGATTTACTTGCAGAGCAAGGTTTGCCTCGTGGTTTGAATGGCTTGAAGGTATTGTTCTCATGTGATGTGCCATCTGCCGTTCTACTGAGTGAACGTCTGCTGCATTACTTTGATGGTGTGGTAGTGAATGTCGACAGCCTAGCGTCTTTCACGCTTGGTGTTGATAAGCTGAATGAAGCGCAGCAACATGCTTTTGACCCACAGAACGAAGCGGTAATTACGCTGCTAGACATTATTGTGAAAGCGACACAGAACGCTAAGAAACCTGTTTTGCTTGTGACTCAAGGTCTGATTGATTATCCGCGTTTACAAGGTTACATCGCTGATCTTGAAGGTGTTGAAACCGTCGTGACGGCATAATTTAGCTTATTGCTTTTACTAATCAACTTGCTGTATGAGTTGATACTAAGCGCTAACGTATTGAGAATGAAAGAGATATCATTGTGTGATGATATCTCTTTTTTGTAACATTTTTTTGACATTTAAATCGTTAGTCGATTAACTGGTCTGATGACTAATTAGGCTAGGTGATTCGAATGTTAACCCCTCTACAAAAAGCAAATTTCTATTTAAGCATGTTTGGCTTTTTCAAAGTCCCACTCATCTGGCTGTGTCGACCAAAGCTTCTGGTACTCGATAACGAGCGTGTAGAGGTGAAAATTCCACTCAGAAGACGAACCAAAAACCACTTAAATAGCATGTACTTCGGTGTTTTAGCTGTCGGTGCGGATGTAGCAGGGGGCTTTCTTGCGATGAGTAAATCTCAGCAGCAAGGTGAGAAGATCTCTTTGGCGTTTAAAGAGGTGACAGGTAACTTTTTGAAGCGCCCTGAAGGTGATGTGCATTTCACTTGCACTGATGGTGAGTTGATCAACACTATGCTGGCAGAAACCATGTCGACTGGGGAGCGAGTGAATCAGCCAGTAACCATTATTGCAACGTGCCCATCTCTGCATGGCGATGAGCCGATGGCAGAATTTACGCTCACGCTTTCTATCAAAAAGATCCCATCTAGAAAGTAGTCTCAAGTAGCCGTTCAAATGATATTGGGTGGGATTCAAACCAAAAAAACGGTATGTGAATGTATATCCACATACCGCAATAGTAACACTCGTCGTAGCTCTATGACTCTTGTGTGATTTGCTCAATATCGACAATCTTTGAACGGTTCATGACGATCTTCCAACGATAGTAAGTTGGTTCGTTATCGTGGTTGTTCTCTTTGATGATTAGGTTGAGTAGGTGACGCTTCTCAACGGACTCTCGACTCACTTGGCCTTCATTCAATCGATAAATCTTATTTGAGCCTTTATCCATTAAGCGTGTCAGTGCTCTTAGGCTGATCGATAAGGTCTCACGCGTTTCCTCGTAGCCACTCATAAACGTTGATGTCGACATCTCCGTATGTGAGCGATAATGCAAGATTTGCTCTTCACGCTGCACCACACGTTTCTTACGTATCGACTGAATGCGGTCAGCGAGTTTAGAAAAGCTTGCGTAGTCCAACCACTCGAGTTTATGACCAACTGACTTATTGGTCGTTGGGTCGAAATAACGGCGTTTCCACTTTGGCTTGCCTTTACGAAGCCAGCGCCAAAGAATATCTCTTAAATCGTCTTTGAAGATCTCGCGTAGCGCATAGATAAAAGACATCGCGACGATGAAAGAAGCGGTAATCTCTCCAAGGAAATCTCGGGCTAAGATAACCGTTGTGGTTACAACCACCATCACTAAGCCTGTCGCAACACCTTTCACGGCTCGTTTAACGTTTTTACCCATCGAGGTGGTTTTCTCTTTGAGTACGATAGGGTGCTCAATTAAACGACGCAGTAAGCGCATTTTGTTACTCAAGCGGGTTACGTCTTCTCGTACCTTGGCTGAGTTGTATCGGTTCAGTTTTCTATGAGCGGTCTCTTTATCGCAAAGGGTTAAAAGGCGCTCTTTAATGGTTGAATACTCGCTACCACGAGGCATGTGTGACACTAGCGATAGGAATTTTTGCTCGGTGTACCAAGATAGGTAGTTGTCGATATTGGCGTAGTAGCGTTTTAAGTTTTCTTCATAAGGGATACTTCGACGCAGCTTCTTTAATATGTCTAAAGCCAGTTCGATAACTTCATCCACTTCATCTGCCGTTACGTCGTCACTATCATTCTTGTTTAAGCTGCTAACGGCTTTATCTAATGCGATAACATATTGATAGGCGAACAAGCTCAAACTTACACGGTATTGAGTGGTAGAGAGTCGTCCACGTTTAGCCAAACGGCTGTGTACCAGAGGCAGTAGTGTTTTATCACTGTAGTACGCGCGTTTTTGAGTGATTGAGCTATAGAAAAATGCGCTCTCAGAAAGTACTTCTGGAGTGAGTCCAAGTTCACCGGGAATGAATAGATAAACGTCCATGTCGAGCTTTTTTGTCTTAGCCATTGCATGGTTAATTTTGAGTGTTATCGCATCTTGTTTATCAACGGTGATCAACGATGGCTCCTAGAATGTAAAAATATGAATGAAACTAGCGAAAGCATATCAGAGATCACGTATAATCTCCGCCAAATTTAAAGTAGAGACAATCTTGATGATTAATATTGGTCAAATAAACAACTTAGAAGTAGTAAAACAAGCAGATTTCGGTGTATTCCTTGACGCTAGCGACTATGGAACCGTGTTGCTACCGAAACGATTTACTCCTGAAGGTGTTGAAATTGGTCAAAAGTTAGATGTGTTCTTATACATTGATTCTGACAACCAGATCGCTGCAACGACTGAAAAACCTATCGCACAAGTTGGCCAGTTTGGCTTGATGACTGTTGAAGGTGTAAACAGCACCGGTGCATTCATGAACTGGGGCGTGAAAGGTAAAGACCTACTGGTTCCTTTCAGCGAGCAACGTGGTCGATTAAACGAAGGCCAGTCAATCTTAGTATATGTGTACATTGATAAAGCATCTAGCCGCATTGTAGGTACAACTAAGTTTAACAAATGGTTAGACAACACTCCGGCGAATTACAAACGTAACCAGCAAGTTGAGTTAATCATCGCTGAACGCAGCCAGCTAGGTTACAAAGCGATCGTTAACGGCGAACACTGGGGCATGATTTTCCCATCAGACATCATCGGTAAACTATTTATTGGTAAGACGCTGAAAGGCTACATTAAAAACATTCGCGAAGAAGATGGTAAGATTGACCTTTCTCTTCAGAAAGTGGGCGTAGCTAAGATGGATGACCTAAGCGTCAAGATCTTAGACTTGCTTGAGAAGAAAGGCGGCTTTTTACCTTTGAATGATAAATCTTCACCTGAAGCGATCTTCTCTGCTTTCAGAACCAGCAAAGGTACATTCAAAAAGACCATCGGTGGCTTGTACAAAGCTGGCAAGATCTCTATCGATAAAGAAGGGATCAGCCTAGCTAAATAAGGCAAACCCTCGGTCAAAAAAAAGCCCAAACTTTCCTGTTTGGGCTTAGGGGAAAGGGCTCCGAAGAGCCTACGCTAATCGTTTCAATTCTTTATTTACTAGATGAAGTTTAGTTTAATTTTCCCAATATGCGATTTTTGACTGTGAAAATAGCGACTTGAATTGATTGTTTTGTAATTAAGTGTACTTCGAAGACCTTTTTGCATAGATCGCATGACTTAAGTTCAATAGAAAAAGCCCAAGCAACGTACGTTGTTTGGGCTTTTTGTTTGTTCGCCTATCTGCCTATTCAGCGGTAGGGCTGGAATTGTGGCTAGAACAGGTTCTTATCACGCACTAACTCTCGTGGCAGGCCGTTTTTAACTCGATTACCTACCCACTTACCAAGGCCAATGATTGCGCCATTGTATTTGACCAGCACTTCACCTTTGCCAGATAAGCCTTCCGGGCGAACATCTCTACCCATGAACCACTCACGAGCATCTTCGATAGTGAGCCCAACGATGTTAGCTTCGTTGCCTGTGGCTAATGTCGTTGCCACTTGGTGTTGCCAACGGTAGCCTTTTTTATGGGTTTCTGCGATCTTGATGCCCATGCGAGAGAAACGGAATTCACCGATCATTGGCTCTAATGCTTCGGGGAATAGCCAAACGTCTTTGTCACGAGTCCAGACTTGAGTATCTGATGGTAGCTCGATATCTAGTGCGCTTAAAAGCTGCTCAGCAACTTCTTGTTGTGCTTTCTTCGAAGCCTTCTCGAATGGGAACTTACCTAAACGCTTTTTCACTTCTGGTGGTGTCACAGACGCTAATTTTCGGATACGAGCAACGAAGAAACCTTCAGAATCATAAACCTGAGGGAAGATGTGTAGAAAGCCTTCTTCTGTTGTGGTTGCTTTCGCGTTATCGAATAGGGACTCTAGAGATTCAAACTCCACCTCATCACCAAAGGTCTCTTTTAAGTGATGACACACCTGTTGGTTTTCTTCTGTGCTTAACGTACACGTCGAGTAGACCAATACACCATTAGGTTTAAGGGCGTGGAATGCACTTTCAATAAGGTCTTTTTGCGTGTCTGCAATCTCAACAACCGATTGATACGTCCAGTTCTTCATGGCGTCGGCATCTTTACGAATTGTGCCTTCACCGGAGCAGGGGGCATCCAGTAATACAGCGTCGAATTGTTCAGGTAACCAACCACCAAACACGCGACCATCAAAATTACTTAGCGCTGCATTTCTTACGCCGCAGCGTTCAATGTTAGCGTGAAGCACTTTAACTCGGCTTGCTGCGTATTCATTGGCAACCAACACACCACGGTTGTTCATCAGCGCTGCAAGTTGAGTGGTTTTAGAACCTGGAGCCGCAGCGGTGTCGAGTACTGCTTGATAGTCCTCTTCACCTTGGAAAAGCGCTGACGGTGGCATCATTGAGCTAGCTTCTTGGATGTAGAACAAGCCAGACATGTGCTCGGCAGTATTACCTAATGGCGCTTCAGTTTCATCGGCCGTGATCCAAAAACCCGTTTCACACCAAGGTACTGGTTCCAGTTCCCAACCTTTATCTTTTGCGCGCACCAGAAAGTCTTCAACACTGATCTTAAGAGTGTTCACTCGAATACTTTTACGAAGTGGCTTTTGACAAGAAGCGACAAAGGAAGCCATATCTAAATGGCTAGGCATGATGCTTTCAATATGAGTAAGGAATTCTTCTGGGATATATACGTTAGCGTGCAAAAGGGTATCTCGATTTTTAGCGTGAATGCGGGCAGTTTAAAGCAAAATGAGACTGTCCTAAACCAAATTTGCTTTAAACAATAAAAATGCAGCCCTAAGGCTGCATTTAGATGTGAATTGTCGGTTATTCGCTCAGATGACTGGAGCTATGAGTCAAGCCTATGGGCGAGGGATGGCCGTTCTCCACGATTTCCACTCGTCTTCCGCTTTAGGGTACAAATAGAATGACTGGTCTTCTTCTGCCAAAGGCTGCAGTTCATTAGTCGGTGGTGTTGAGAAAGTAATACCACCTCTGATTAAGCTATCGACAGTACCTGCCTTGATGTTTGCACCAGACAAGCCGATAGACACATCCACACCTGATACATTCCAGAACACACTGTTGGCACGAATTAAGTAAGCGAACTCTGGTTTGATTTGAATGGTAGAGATAATGCGATCTGCAAACTCACCAAGTTGAACGTCAATGACTGTACCGATTTCTAGCTCGCGGAACAGAATTGGTGTACCTTCTGATACCGAACCGCGGCTCTCGCTTTGTAGTGTGAAAATCTTGCCTTCAGGCTGAACTGGACCATTGCTTAGCTTGAATGCTGTGGTTTTGTTTCCTTTACCCGGTTCAACTTTAATGTGCTTAGAAATCAGAGAAGAGACATTCTTAATCCCATTCAAACCAATCTCTGGCTCAGCTAGCCAAAAATGGCTACCAGCAACAGCTATCCTATCGACATACTCAGGAAGGATACGAGCCGTAATCTCAATACCACCTTTAGTGAAATTCGGAACGACTAAAGTCACTTCACCGACATTGACGCCTTGATATTTAATTGGCGTCCCTTTACTCACTTCTTGATCACCTGAAGACGTAATCGTTATGGCACGGCCAAATTTACGAGCAGATTTAGAGTCGTTATAGAGCTTCCAAACATCACCGAGTTTGTTGTCGATACCCGGTAGTGAATCAAATGCAATGCCGCCTTGAATCAGAGTTTTTACCGGAGCTGCTTTGATGCTAATACCAGACAAAGACGCGTCGACTTCAACACCAGAACGATTCCAAAACACGGTATTGTTGTTTATTAGGTGCGTGTAGCGGTTTTCAATGGTGACCTGGATTCTCACGCCGCCGTCAGCAAGCTGAAAATCACTTACACTACCGACTTGTAGGTTGCGGTAGAGCAGTGGACTACCTTTAGAAATTGATGGCAATTCACTTGCGAACAACGATAGTGTTTTAGAGCCAGATTGGTTGAGCTTTGCAATCTCAGCGAGTGATTTGCTTTGGAAAAGTTGGTAGCTTTCTCTTGTTTGATCTTTACCCTCGCTCACGAAGCTAATAGAGCCTGTCAGTAGCTGTTTTGCTGGTGGGACGGTCACACTTAACCCTGATTCCGTAAGCTCAGCACTCGCGCTGCCGGTTACGAAGAAGCGGTTATTACTTTTGATAAGGTGAGCGTATTGATTGTCGATCAACGCATCCATGAACACTTCGTGCTTATCGCTCCCTGTGCCAACGCCATCAACTAAACCTACTTTGATGATTGAGCCAACAGGTATGCCTTTATAGAGTAGTTGTGTGCCTACATCGAGACCAAAAGAATTGTTCGAGGTAAGGCGAATAGCAACGGACTTTTCTTGCTCTTGGCTATATTCTGTTTTGCGAATTGCAGTGAAACGGCGTGCTTTTTCACCTTCACCTGGGACTAGCGTTAAGAAGTTGCCCGTCACTAAGTTAGCGATGTTCTTCATTCCCGTCAGCGATAGTTCAGCTTCTTCGAGAATGAACTTACTGCCACTGTTGAGGAAATCACTGAACGCAGGTTGGATAGCTGCAGATGCGATGACATTCTCACGGCCTTCACTGAGTGATAAGTCGGTAATTTGACCGATTTCTATGCCGCGGTACATGATTGGAGCACCAGTTGCACTGATCTTATTATCATCAGGGACCGCAATCTTAATAGAGATCCCACGACCAGCGGTTTTTAGATCTGGGTAGAGTTTGAATTTGGTGTTCATTTCCACTGGCTGACCATCTCCTGGTGAGTCTACGGCGATAGAACCACCTAACAGAGCGCTTAGGCTTTCCAAGCGAACATCAACCCCAGAAAATCCGATACTTGCCCCTAAGCCGCTGACGTTCCAGAAACGGCTTTGGTCGGTAATGATATGGCTGTATTCATCTTTAATAGCCGCTTGAATCGTGACTGACTTTCCGCTTTCGTTAAGTTGGTAGTTGTAGACCTCGCCGATCGGAATCTTACGATAAACAATCTGAGAGCCAACAGAGACGCCACCCAAATCTTTTGTGGTCAGTGATATGTTCAAGCCATCGGCAGCTAATAAGTCAGAAGGCGCAGACTCCAAAGCTTGGAAAACAGTTTCTGGTTCTTGTTTGGTTTCACTTGGGTGAATCGCAATGTAGTTACCGGATACCAACGCATCTAACCCAGATATTCCAGACAAGCTTGCGGTCGGCTTCACTAACCAAAAACGAGTGCCTTTAGATAACAGCTTTTTTGCTTCCGGATAGATATCAGCATCAACATAGATATTAGATAAGTCTTTCGATAGGGTAATATCGCGGACCATACCCACTTCTAAGCCTTGGTAGCGAATCGTGGTGCGTCCTGCGACTAAGCCTGCCGCATCTGAGAAGTAGATCTGCACACGTTGGCCTGCATCATGGACTGACTTCATGACTAGCCAGCCAGCAAGTGCAACGGTGAGGATCGGCAGAATCCACAAAGGAGAAATCCCTTTGTTTTTTCTGACTTCCGGTGAATATGATGTTTGTGATTGGTTATTGTCGTTCATTCACTGACTCATCTTTAGAGGTATAGTTATCCCAAATTAGCCTAGGATCTAAGCTTTCCGCTGCCAGCATTGTTAGAACAACAACCACGCCGAAAGCGACTGCACCATAACCTGGTGTGAAGTTTAAAATTTGTCCACGGTCGACCAATGTCATCATGATCGAAATAACGAACAGATCCATAACGGACCATTTCCCCACCCATTTCACGATAAAATAGATGGTCATGCGTTGTCTGTGGTAAAGCGCTCGTTTCATTTGAATACAAATCAATATGTAAGCAAGCCCAAGAATTTTGGCCACGGGAACGACAATACTCGCAATAAAAATGATGGCAGCGATGCCGTACATGTCGCTATTAATCAAAGAGGCGACACCGGAAATGATCGTATCTTCGAGTCGTTGGCCGTTTGTAATAAGAATAGATATAGGAATCACGTTCGCTGGCACAATCGCAACGGCGGCAGCAAAAAGCAGTGCCCATGTCTTTTGTATCGAGTAAGGCTTGCGGTGATACAAAGCATGATGACAACGAACACAAGCGTGACCGTCAGGCTGAGAAAGGTGGCAGTTGTGGCAGTGCACGTTTTTGTTTTTGGTAAAACTATATTCCGATTCTTTTGCCCACGCTTCCCAATAGCGGCGAACACTAATGCGGCTCACCAGTAACACGCTAAATAGCTGGAGTAAGATCAGGCCAATCAAACCGGGACCAACAAAAATGTCAGAGTAGTCTTGTAGCTTAAAACAGGAGATCGCCACGCTCACTAAGAACACATCCAGCATCATCCAATGTTTTAAGGTCTGAATGGTGACCAGCGAGTAGCGAAACGGTGTAAAGAAGCCAAAACGAAGCGAGAAGTGGCTGATTAATACAGAACTACAAACGAGCAACGGCGCTATTGAACTACAGAATAGGATAAGTAAGCCGAGCAGTGGGAAACCTTCATTCATCAAGGTAAATACGCCGGATGGCAGCGTAGCGGGAATCATCACCCCGATAAGACGAATGCTAATGAAATCAAAAAAGTGGGACGGGATAAACAGTAACAAGCATGTGATCGCGATTGCTAGGTTTCCAGAAAGGCTAGGGGTGCCACCTCGGTAAAGCTGGGTACCACACCTCGGGCAATAGGCGGACTTTCCTAGTGGGATGTCCACCTTGTCGATAGGAAGCTCACAGCCTTGACACAAACGAACAGAGCTGCTGTCGCTTTGATGCTTGGTCGTTGATAAACCTTGAGTTACAGATGGGGAGGTCACGCGACCTCCCATATTGAATTGTGTGTCAGTTTAGAAGTGTGGTGTATGTGGTTAGGACAATAACTATCAGGCGTGCGATTGCACACTGCCATAGAGTGTTTGATAAAGTCCTTGTTGTTCAACCAGTTCACCATGTGTTCCCGTCTGTGTGACTTGTCCATCTTCTAAAACATAGATTAGATCTGCTTGCTTCACCGCTGATAAGCGATGAGCCACGATTAAAGTTGTGCGGTCTTTCAAAAACTCACTCAACGCTTTATGCAGTGCAGACTCTGTTGCCGTATCTAATGCTGATGTTGCTTCATCAAGAATAACAAACTTAGGATTGCTCAGCACCATACGAGCAATGGCTAGACGTTGTCGTTGGCCTCCTGAAAGGCGAACACCGTTCCTACCAATTTGAGTATCCAAGCCGTTACTTAACTGCTTGATCACGTCTTGCATTTGAGAGACTTCAAGCGCGCGCCACAACGACATTTCGTCATAGTCAGCGCCAAGGGTCAGATTATGCCTTAATGTATCGTTGAAGAGTATAGGTTGTTGTAAAACAACAGCAATTTGGTTGCGTATAATATCAAAACTGATGTCATCGGTAGTTTCACCGTTATAGCGAATACATCCAGAGTCTGCTTGATAAACCCCAATCAGCAACTGGATTAGCGTGGATTTACCGCCACCACTAGCCCCAACCAATGCCACTTTTTTACCAGCAGGGATGTGCAGCGAGAGGTTATTTAAAACAGTGTTTTCTAATGTGTAAGAGAATGTAACGTTATCAATGTCGACCGTCACTTCTTCATCATCATTGAATGGGTTCACCTTGCTAACAGGGCGTTTCTCTTCTTCTAGTTGTAGCAGATCATTTATACGTTGCAGCGCTGCTTTAGCGCTATACCAAGAGAATTGAATACCGAGCAGCTCTTGTACCGGGCCTAGCATAAACCACAAGTAGCCGAATACAGCAAAGATTTGACCAATGGTTAAGTCACTGAACAACACCATTAGCATCGCTACCGCGCGAAACAGTTCAAAACCTAGTAAGAAGAGCAGAAAAGAAACTCGACCAGCAGCTTCTGATTGCCATGCATATTTGTCAGCATCGATTCTTACTTGGTTCGCTTGAACCTTGAGTTCATCAAGGAAAATACGTTCTTTGTTAGCTGCACGCAGTTGATAGATGCCGTCTAGTGTTTCAACTAATCGGTTTTGAAAACGTTCAAACGATTGGTTCTCGTGTTTCTTTAAGTGCTTAACTTTACTGCCTAGTTTACGTGAGAAGTAAATGACAACAGGATTGACCAGTAGAATGAACAGGCCTAAACGCCACTCTAACCACAATAGAACGATCGCTGTGCCGAACACAGTTAAAAAGCTGATTAGGAATTTAGACAGTGTTGAACCAATAAACTTATCAATGGTCTCTATGTCTGTGATCAAGTGAGCATTGATGCCGCCACTGCCTTTTGTCTCGTACTGTCTGATGCTGATACGACCGAGTTTGTCGATCATCTTGCTGCGCATCTTATACGTGATGGTTTTAGAGACTAGCGTGAACTGACGTCCTTGAAGGATGTTAAGCCCTTGGCTGACAGTGCGCATCAAGATGACAAGTAAAAGAGTTAATGCAATATAGCCGGTAGGGGTTTGCATTGACGTAGGCAGCATATGGTTCATCATCTCAAGCCCAGATGCTGGCTTGTCGAGAAGTACCTCATCCACCATGAGTGGCATGAGCAGTGGGATAGGGACACTGATTAGTGTCGCGAGCACCGCAATGATGTTGGCAAACACCAGTTTGGACTTGTGTTTTTTTACTTGAGTTATCAGCCAAGAACGGCTAATAGTGTCATCTGAATTGGTCATTTTAATGAGAATAAGTCCTATTTAGGTGGGTGGTCGCATTCTACTGTGTTCTCTTAATAATGGAAGTCTCAATTTAATTGGAAGTTAATAATGAAAATAGAACATTACCATCGCTTAACCAAACAAGCCGTTGCATTAATCGAATCAGAAACCGATATGATCGCAAATTTGTCAAATATCAGTGCATTACTGTCGATGGAACTTGACGATCTTAACTGGGCAGGCTTTTACTTAATGAAGGGCGATGAATTGGTTCTTGGTCCATTTCAAGGTAAACCTGCATGTGTGCGTATTCCTGTTGGCCGTGGTGTATGTGGTACAGCAGTGTCAACGAACACTGTTCAACGTATATACGATGTGCATGAGTTTGAGGGTCACATTGCTTGTGACGCGGCAAGTAACTCAGAAATCGTAATTCCGTTTTCGATTGATGGAAAAATAGCGGGTGTACTTGATATCGATAGCCCAAATGTTGGTCGATTTAGCGAAATTGACGAGGAAGGACTGACGTTTTTCATGGCTGAAGTGGAAAAGCTGCTTAATTCGCACGCGAACAAGGCATAAATTATTCTCTTACTGTGGTTTTTCCCAAGCATCTCTCTATAATACGTAAAAATATTTTCTTAATGCTCGCGGAAAACCGCAAAAACCAGGAACCCACATGGAAAACACTGAAAAGTTAAAAAACAGCAAAGAAGTTATCGCATATATTGCTGAATGTTTCCCTAAATGCTTTACTTTAGAAGGTGAAGCGAAGCCACTTAAAATTGGTATTTTTCAAGATCTTGCTGAACGTCTAAATGAAGACGAAAAAGTAAGTAAGACTCAGCTTCGTGCAGCGTTAAGACAGTACACATCATCATGGCGTTACCTGCACGGCGTAAAAGCTGGTGCAGAGCGTGTTGACCTAGACGGCAACGCGTGTGGCACACTAGAAGAAGAGCACGTTGAGCACGCTAAAGCTACACTTGCAGAAAGCAAAGCTAAAGTTCAAGCTCGTCGTAAAGAGCAAGCACAAAAAGCTCGTGAAGAAGGCAAAGCGAAACCTAAGGCGAAGAAAGCTCCACAGCCTCGTCGCCAAGCGCCTAAAGCACCAAAAGTAGAAAAGCCTGTAGAAACACGCGCTTTGAACGCTGACGAATTCATCGCTGGCAAAGAAGTAAATGTGAACATGGGTAAAGGAAACATGGCTGCGACCATTGTTGAAATCAATAAGGAAGATGTACGTGTTCAGTTAGCAAACGGCCTACAAATGGTTGTTAAAGCGGAGCACTTGCGCGCTTAAAGGAGATACTCCTACGCATGAAATGCCGTTCAAAATTGACACTGATTGCTGCTAGCTTTTTGCTAGCAGCTTCAGCTCAGGCTCTTGAAGCCAAATTAGATCAGGACGATTTACCTCTACTCGCTCCTGAGGTCCAACACGAAACTGCTAGTAAACGTGTTACTTCTCGATTTACTCGTTCCCACTATAAACACTTCAATCTCAACGACGATTTTTCTCAAGCTATCTTTAATCGTTACTTAGAGATGCTGGATTACAATCGTAATATCTTCACTCAAGCTGATATTGACTCTTTCTCTGCGGCATCTAAACAAATTGATGACCAGTTAAAAGCAGGCGACAACCAGATTGCTTTCGATGTTTACAATTTGTCTATGCAGAAGCGTTTTGAACGTTTTCAGTATGCACTGTCTTTGCTCGATAACGAGATCAAGTTTGATACCGATGAAACTATCGAACTGAATCGCAGTAAGGCTGCGTGGCCGAAAGATATCGCTGAAGTGAATGAGCTTTGGAGAAAACGCGTTAAATATGATGCGTTGAATCTAAAGCTGACTGGTAAAGAGTGGCCAGAAATTCAAGAAGTTTTGGAAAAGCGTTACAACAATGCGATGAAGCGTATCACGCAATCGCACAACGAAGATGCTTTCCAGATCTACATGAACGCATTTGCGCGAGAGGTCGACCCTCATACTAGTTATCTTTCTCCTAGAAATGCAGAGCAATTCCAATCTGAGATGAACCTATCTCTGGAAGGGATTGGTGCTGTGCTTCAAATGACAGACGACTACACCGTTATTCGTTCTTTAGTAGCTGGTGGACCGGCTTCTAACAGTAAACAGTTGAGTGATGGCGACCGCATTGTTGGTGTTGGTCAAGATGGCGAAGAGATTGTTGATGTTATCGGCTGGCGCTTAGATGATGTAGTACAACTTATCAAAGGCCCGAAAGGGACCAAAGTTAAGCTACAGATCTTGCCAGATGGTAAAGATGCAAAAAGTCACGTTGTCACAATTGTCCGTGACAAGATTCGTCTAGAAGACCGCGCTGTTAAATCAGAAGTTATCGAGAAAGACGGTAAGAAGATTGGTGTACTAGAAGTACCAAGCTTTTACGTTGGTCTTTCGAAAGATACCGACAAGTTGATTACTGAGCTTAAAGAGCAAGGTGTTGAAGGTATTATTGTCGATCTTCGAAACAATGGCGGCGGTGCATTAACCGAAGCAACGGAACTCTCTGGTCTATTTATCAAAGAGGGACCTGTTGTCCAAGTTCGTGACAGTTACGGTCGTGTCAAAGTAAACAGTGATACCGATGGTAAGATTAGCTACCAAGGACCGCTAACGGTTTTAGTGAATCGCTACAGTGCATCGGCATCTGAGATCTTTGCTGCAGCAATGCAAGATTACGGTCGAGCGATTATTCTAGGTGAAAACTCTTTTGGTAAAGGAACGGTACAACAGCACCGCTCTTTGAATCATATTTATGATTTATTCGATAAAGAGTTGGGCTATGTTCAATACACAATCCAGAAATTCTACCGTATCAACGGTGGCAGTACGCAAAACAAAGGGGTAGTCCCTGATATTGCTTACCCAACGCCGATCGATCCAGCAGATACTGGTGAAAGTGTTGAAGATAATGCACTACCTTGGGATAGTATCGACAAAGCGAAATACTCAGTGTTACAACGTAACGATGAGCAGATAGCTGCGTTAACGGCTAAACACCAAGCTCGTATCGCGACAGACATGGAATTTGGCTTTATCGCGCAAGATATTGAAAAATATAAGGCAGATAAAGACGACAACGAACTTTCTTTGAATGAAAAAGTTCGCCAACAAGAGAGTGATGATGCGGAAGCTCTTCGTTTAGAACGTATCAATCAACGTCAAAAAGCTGCTGATTTAGAGCTTTTTAAAACGTTGGATGATGTTCCTAACGATTACGAAGCGCCAGACGCTTATCTTGATGAGTCGGTTGCAATCATGCTAGATATGATCAACAAATAGGTTTACGACCTGTTGAAATTAAAAAGCGAGCTTAGGCTCGCTTTTTTTGTATCTATTCGGTCTGATGTGACGCTATCTAATTGTTTACTTAGGCTTTTATTGAAAATTAGCGAGGGAGTTCCCCGAGAGTTTTCTAGATTTTCGTTTGATTAATAATGACATTTAAGTTACTTCGCATTTAAAATTTAGTGACTTGGATCATATTTTTTCGCTTTCTATTCATTACGTGCCTAAGCTTAAAGAAAACGAGGGGACGCTTATGAAATGGATTCTATTATTTTTATCTTGTTTAAGTTTCGCTGCTTTTGGGAGCGAAGTTGCTTCTAATGGTCAACAATCAAAAAGCGATAGTAATCTATCCCACTTTGACCTTCCTCTGTTGCTTGGTGATTGGTATCTGATGAATCCAGATCCAGAGCAAGGCACTGAAAACTTTAGAGCAATCAAGCTGACTCTCGATTCAAATTACTCATTTACTATCGATATCCAGAAAAAAGACTACAGTGTCGATCATTGGGAAGGTTTATATAATGCTAATGAAGATACGATCATCCTGGGGTTGAATACATCTGAGCCACAAGTCTACTCATACAGCAGTAATCACAATATGTTGAATCTCAATGGTGTGATGTTCACAAAAGCATTACCTAATGCACTGGCGGGGATCTGGTCGAGCGCGGAGTTGTCCGGCAGTGACTTGAGAGCGAGCAATATTCAAAAGATGGATTTGGTCCTTCAGCCTGACTTTATATTCATGTTCCGTGTATCTGATGATGCGGGCAGTGAAGTAGTTCGTCGCGGTGTCTACTACACGGAAGGGGATCAACTGGTCCTGCTTTACGAAGATGGTGAACATGGTACTCGTTACACGCTAAACAGTGATGTATTAACGCTCCAAGGTGAGGAGGGAGACATGTTTGCGGTGCTGAACCGTATCCGCTAAATGTCGATGTGGTCTCTGAAATCCAAGCTTGTTGATAATATGGTTCTCAGGTCATTTATTAGGCGTTCCTATCTGATTTGACTGATAAAATAGCAAAACATGGAGGCATTTTTTAACAATGCCTCCTTTTTTCAATATTCCCCTTGTGTTCTCGGCGCTCAACCTTTAGATATATACAGTTAAAAATAATTACGTATAACGATCAAAAGGAACTCGTCATGGCACATACACCTCAAGCCAAGTATCGTAAAGACTATCAATCACCATCTCACACTATTGCTGAAATCGATCTCACCTTCGATTTGTACGATTCAGCATCCATCATCACAGCGGTTTCTAGTGTTAAGCAAGAGAAAGACAGCTCGACATTAGTATTGGATGGAGAAGGCTTGAAGTTGGTTTCTGTTTTGGTCGATGGTCAAGAGTGGTCGCAATACGAACAGTCTGAAACTCAACTTACGTTAAACGAACTTCCAAAAGAATTTACGCTAACTGTCGTTACTGAAGTTAACCCTGAAGGGAACACGGCACTAGAAGGCCTTTATAAATCAGGCGGCGCGTTCTGTACTCAGTGTGAAGCGGAAGGTTTCCGTCGTATCACTTACTACATGGATCGCCCTGATGTACTGGCAAAGTTCACGACTACCGTTATCGCGGACAAAGCAGAAAACCCATTCTTATTAAGTAATGGTAACCGTGTTGATGAAGGTGAGGCAGAAAATGGTCGTCACTGGGTTAAATGGCAAGACCCGCACCCGAAACCAGCATACCTGTTTGCACTAGTAGCTGGTGACTTCGATGTACTTCGCGATGCCTACACCACGCAATCTGGCCGTAAAGTCGACCTAGAAATCTTCGTTGATAAAGGCAACCTAGACCGTGCAAATCACGCAATGGTTTCTTTGATTAACTCAATGAAGTGGGATGAAGAGCGCTTTAACTTAGAGTACGACTTAGATATTTACATGATCGTAGCGGTTGATTTCTTCAACATGGGTGCGATGGAGAACAAGGGACTAAACGTATTTAACTCTAAGTTTGTTCTAGCGAACGACCAAACAGCAACGGATACCGATTACTTAGGTATTGAAGCGGTAATTGGTCACGAATATTTCCACAACTGGACTGGTAACCGAGTGACTTGTCGTGATTGGTTCCAATTGAGCCTGAAAGAAGGCTTAACCGTATTCCGCGACCAAGAGTTCTCTTCAGATCTTGGCTCTCGTGCAGTAAACCGTATCAACAACGTACGTATTATCCGCGGTCCACAATTCGCAGAAGATGCGAGCCCAATGTCTCACCCAATTCGACCAGAAAAAGTGATAGAAATGAATAACTTCTACACTCTGACTGTGTACGAAAAGGGCAGCGAAGTGATTCGTATGATTCATACATTACTTGGCGAAGAAGGCTTCCAAAAAGGTATGAAGCTTTACTTCGAACGCCACGATGGTACAGCAGCAACGTGTGAAGATTTCGTTGCCGCAATGGAAGATGCATCGGGTGTTGATCTGTCTCAGTTCCGTTTATGGTACAGCCAATCTGGCACACCGACTCTGTCTGTTGAAAGCCATTATGACGCAGAGAAAAAACAGTACACACTAAAAACTCGCCAGGTAACCGCACCCACGCATGAGCAAGCTGAAAAGCAAGCCTTGCATATTCCTCTAGACATCGAACTGTACACTGCGACAGGTGATGTGATTGAGTTACAATGTAACGGTAAGCCTGTTCACAATGTGTTAGATGTGAAAGAAGCTGAACAGACTTTTGTGTTCGAAAACGTAATCGAGAAACCAGTGCCATCATTGCTGCGTGAATTCTCTGCACCAGTAAAACTTGAATACGACTATTCAGATGAAGAGCTGATCTTCTTAATGGTGAATGCGCGCAATGAGTTTTCTCGTTGGGATGCGGGTCAAATGCTATTGGCTAAGTACATTCGCAGTAACGTTGAGAACGTTCAACAAGGTCAGAAGTTTGAATTATCAGCATCTGTTGTTGATGCATTCCGCGGTGTACTACTGAGTGATTCGCTAGAACCGGCATTCATCGCAGAAATGCTTTCACTACCAAGCCACAATGAAGTGTCTGGATGGTATGAGCGTGTTGATATTGATGCTGTCGCGTCAGTGCTTAACTCGATGAAGGTGACGCTAGCAGTAGAGCTTGAAGACGAGTTGGCTGCGGTTTATCACAGCCATGCGCTAACGGACTATACAATTGATCACGACTCAATTGGTAAGCGTACTCTGCGTAAAGTTTGTCTAAGCTACTTAGCTCATACAGAGCAGGGTAACGACTTGGTTGTTGAGATGTATAAAACAGCAAACAACATGACTGACACTATGGCTGCAATGGGCGCCGCTAACAGTGCAAAATTGCCTTGTCGTGAAAGCTTGATGTCAGATTACAGCGACAAGTGGAAGCATGATGGTCTTGTTATGGATAAATGGTTTGCGCTGCAAGGTACCAACCCTAGTTCAAATGCGCTTGAAGTGATCAAAGAGTCTATGTCACATCAGGCATTCAGTTTGAAGAACCCGAACCGTACGCGTAACTTAGTCGGTTCATTCTTCAACATGAACCCGGTTCAATTCCATGATAAATCGGGACAGGGTTATGCATTTGCTGGTGAGATCTTACGTGAACTAAACAGCAGCAACCCGCAAGTTGCTTCGCGTCTGATTGATCCACTGCTTAAGTTCCGTAAGTATGATGACGAGCGTCAAGCACTTATCAAAACAGAGCTTGAGACGTTGAAGAACATGGATAATCTTGCAAAAGACTTGTTTGAGAAAGTAACAAAAGCACTAGAAGCTTAAGTGAAGAACTCAATAGTGTGAGCAGCTTGCTAAGAAGCGGTTTACTCATATAAAAAATTCATCAGTGGTAGAGAGCATCTACCACTGATTTTTTGTTTATGGGGGATCGATATTTAAGTAAGCTAAAGTTAAATCCAAAGCTTTTTAGACAGAATGTTTTTACAGTTAGACATCGTTAAGTGCCAAAAAATACCGGCACTGTATATATACAGGCATCGTATGAATCACTATATTTTCCAACTTAACATCTCATATCAGCAGTTTCTGGCCAGTTATTCGGGTGCGGCAAGTCAAGTTCAAGTAATAACAACAACAGGATTGCGCATACAGTTACCTGCAACTCGATTCAGACCTTTTCTTACACAAATAGGGGTTAGAGGGCAATTTAGGCTGACAACTGACCAAAAAAATAAGTTTATCAAGTTGGAAGCTCTGTAAAGCTTGGCGTGCCTAGTGAGTTAAAAGGAATCTTAATCACATAATCAAACATTTCACCTCCTACCACAGTTAAAACAATTAACCATTTTTCAATAATGCTTTTACAATAAATGAATGCATTACCTTTGCTTAACTCGTTAGTAGACAAGCGCTCAACGGCGTAATTCAAACACCGGATTAAGTGATCCCCCTAATAATAAAATATAATTCTAATTGTGGAGTGTGACTATGACCGCACGTGAAACTGTGGTTCCAGTTTTACTTGAAAAAGTTTACAAGCTGATTCAAGACAAACTTGACCTTGCTCATCGACCTCTCGTAACTCAACTTGCTCAACACTTGTTTAGTAACGTTTCTCACGACGATCTGACTCAGAGAAACGAATCCGATTTATATGGTGCTGTAGTTAGCTTATGGCACCACATCAACGAAAAGAAAGCCGACGAAATCTCGGTACGCGTTTTCAACCCGACGGTAAGTCGTCAAGGTTGGCAGTCTACTCACACTATCGTTGAGATAGTGGTACCAGACAGCCCATTCCTTGTCGATTCTGTAAAAATGGCACTTACTCGCCTAGACCTTTCTTCTCACCTTATGTTGCACAACCCAACACAAATCTCTCGTTCTGATTCAGGAAGCGTAGTGGGTGTGAGCAGTGGCGAAGGTGTTTTTCAATCTCTATTCCATATTGAGGTTGACCGTTTGAGCAGCAAAGCTGAAATGACGGCATTGAAAACAGAGCTGCTAGACATTTTCACCGATACAAGCTTAGTGGTGAACGACTGGCTTAAAATGGTTGAAAGACTGAAAGAAGTAACAGATCAGGTTGAGCAGCAGAAAGACAGCATTCCAGTAGACGGCCAACGTTTCGATGAGACGTTGGCGTTTCTTCGTTGGTTAGGCGAACACAACTTTACATTCATGGGTTATAAGGAATATGACCTAGTTTCAGTTAATGGCGATACTGAGCTGCAACCGACCAAGGAGCAAGGTCTTGGTTTGTTTGCGAATTCAGATCGTGTACGTAACGTTAAGTTGTCTGAGTTTTCTGACTCTGCACGTCTAGAAGCGAAAAAACCATACGTACTTATCGTTACCAAGGGCAACACGGCTTCACGCATTCACCGCCCAGCTTACAATGATTACATCGGTATTAAGAAGTTCGATAAGAACGGTAAGGTTATTGGTGAGCATCGCTTTACTGGTCTTTACACCTCTGCGGTTTATAACCAAACCGTTGAAACGATTCCTCTGGTTCGTGAGAAAGTAGAACGAATCTTGGATGCAAGTGGTTACCGTGAGGGTTCATACTCATACAAAGCGCTGCACAATATTCTTGAAAACTACCCACGTGATGAACTACTTCAAGCTCGAGAAGAAGAGTTACTTGAAGTAGGTACTGGTGTCGTACAAATGCAAGATCGTGATCTTCTACGTTTGTTTGTACGCAAAGACCCGTTTGGCCGTTTCTTTAGCTGTATGGTTTATGTAACAAAAGATCGTTACAACACCGAGCTTCGTCGCCAAACTCAGCGCATCTTGAAGCAATACTTTGGCTGTGAAGAAGAAGTTGAATTTACAACATATTTCTCAGAAAGCCCTCTGGCAAGAACACACTATATTGTTCGTGTTGATAACAACAACATGGACGTGGACGTGAAAACAATCGAGCAAAATTTAATGGAAGTATCGTCTACGTGGGATGACCGCCTATCTGAATCAATCATTGCAAACTTCGGTGAGAGCAAAGGTCTTCCATTGTCGAAAGAGTACATGCGTGCATTCCCACGTTCGTACAAAGAAGACATGATGCCAGGTTCTGCTGTTGCAGATATTGAGCGCTTAGAAGCACTAAGTGAAGATAATAAACTTGGTATGCTTTTCTACCGTCCTCAGGAAGAAGCGGCAGACTCGAAAGCAGTGCGCTTAAAACTGTTCTACCACAGTGCAGAGCCAATTCACCTTTCTGATGTGATGCCAATGCTTGAAAACTTTGGCTTGCGCGTTATTGGTGAATCACCATACGAAGTTCGTAAGACTAACGGTACTACTTATTGGATCTTAGATTTCTCTATGCTTCATAAGAGTGACCAAACGATTGATCTTCGTGAAGCTCGTGATCTTTTCCAACAAGCATTTGCAGCAATCTGGGCTGGTGAATTAGATAGCGATGGCTTTAACCGTTTGGTACTAGGTGCTGGTCTATCTGGTCGTGAAATCTCAATTTTACGTGCTTATGCTCGCTACATGCGTCAAGTTGGTTTCCCATTCAGTCAACAATACATTGAAGACACCTTGTCACACTACCCAGATTTAGCTAAAGGTCTAGTCAGCTTATTCGGTAAGCGTTTTGATCCGAAACTGAAGGGCAGCGCGAAAGGTCAACAAGATCTTATTAAGAAGATCACTGAGCAGCTCGATCATGTAGAAAGCTTGGATGATGATCGTATCATTCGTCGCTACATGGAGATGATCACTGCAACGCTTCGTACTAACTACTACCAAGTAGACGACAACAAACAAGCGAAGCCTTGGTTGGCTCTGAAAATGAGACCAAGCGAGATTCCAGATATCCCGGCTCCAGTACCTGCATTTGAGATCTTCGTATACGCACCAGATATTGAAGGTGTTCACCTACGTGGCGGTAAAGTGGCTCGTGGTGGTCTTCGTTGGTCTGACCGTCAAGAAGATTTCCGTACCGAGATTCTGGGCCTAGTTAAAGCACAACAAGTTAAGAACACGGTAATTGTACCTGTAGGTGCAAAAGGTGGTTTCGTTTGTAAACGTCAGCACACTATGTCTGGCCGTGACGAGATCTTTGCTGAAGGGCAACGTTGTTACAAGCGCTTCATCCGTGCACTACTAGATGTTTCAGATAACATCATTGAAGGCGAGGTTATCCCACCTCAGAATGTGGTTCGTCATGATGAAGATGACCCGTACTTGGTTGTTGCGGCCGATAAAGGTACAGCAACGTTCTCTGACTTAGCGAACTCTGTATCTGAAGAGTACAACTTCTGGTTAGGTGATGCGTTTGCTTCGGGTGGCTCTAACGGCTACGACCACAAAGCGATGGGTATCACAGCAAAAGGTGGTTGGGAATCGGTTAAGCGTCACTTCCGTGAAATGGGCATTAACTGCCAGACTACAGACTTCACTGCTATCGGTGTTGGTGATATGGCGGGTGACGTATTTGGTAACGGTATGCTGCTATCTAAGCACATCCGTCTACAAGCGGCATTTAACCACATGCACATCTTCATTGATCCGAATCCAGATTCAGCATCAAGCTGGGTGGAACGCGATCGTTTGTTTAATCTACCGCGCTCAAGTTGGGAAGATTACAACAAAGAACTGATTTCTCAAGGTGGTGGCATCTTCTCTCGTCGAGCGAAGTCTATCTCTCTAACGCCTGAAATTCAGAAAATGTTGGGTACCAAGAAAGCATCAATGGCACCAAATGATTTGATCAAAGCGATCTTGTCTATGGAAGTTGATCTACTGTGGAATGGTGGTATTGGTACTTACGTTAAGTCTTCAAGTGAAACTCACACTGATGTTGGCGACCGTGCTAACGACGTGTTGCGTATCAATGGCGGCGATTTGAAAGCAAAAGTTGTTGGTGAAGGCGGTAACTTGGGTATGACTCAATTGGGTCGTATTGAATATGCGCTTACCGGCGGCCGAGTTAACACAGACTTCGTTGATAACGTGGGTGGTGTTGACTGTTCAGATAACGAAGTAAACATTAAGATCTTCTTGAATGGCTTGGTGTCTAATGGTGATCTAACGGTTAAGCAACGTAACCAAGTTCTAGAGTCAATGGAAGATGAAGTTGGTGAGATTGTACTTGATGACGCGTACTGCCAAGCTGAGTCTATTTCGGTAACTGAACATCAAGGCGTGAGCTTAGTTAAAGAACAAATCCGCTTCATTCACACAATGGAGAAAGCAGGGTATCTGGATCGTGGCCTAGAATACATTCCAGATGACGAAACTCTGCTAGAGCGTGAGAAGCAAGGTCAAGGTCTGACCCGACCAGAGCTATCTGTATTGATCGCTTACGGTAAGATGGTTCTGAAAGAAGATCTTGTGAGCGATGATATTGCGAATGATGAGTTCCATGCTCAACAACTGATGCAATACTTCCCAACTGAGTTACGCCGTAACTACTCTCAGCACATGGATAACCATCCACTGCGTGCAGAGATCATTGCGACGGCACTTGCTAACCAAATGGTTAACGAGATGGGTTGTAACTTCATCACTCGTCTGCAAGAAGAGACGGGCGCAAACATTGTCGATATTGCTAATGCTTACGCGGCATCACGTGAAATCTATGGTTTGGGCCAAGTGCTTAAGAGCATTCGTGAACTGGATAACATCTCTAGTTCAGAGGCTCAATATGAGTTGCTGTACCATGTACGTCGTACACTGCGCCGTTTGACCCGTTGGTTGCTAAGAAACCGTACTGGCAAGCAATCTGTGAAAGCACTCGTTGAACTTTACCAAGGCGATGTAGTAGCTATTACTGAGAAACTGGATGAAAACCTGGTTGCTTCAGAAGTAGAAGAACATCAAGCAATGGCGCAAGTATGGATTGACCAAGGCGTAACCGCAGAATTGGCGAACTCAGTCGCGCGTCTGTCTAGCTTGTACTCAGCACTGGATATATCCACAGTGGCTCGTGAAACGGGTAAAACAGTACAACAAGCGTCTAAGCTTTACTTCAATCTAGGCGACCGTTTGTCTCTGCACTGGTTCTTGAAGCAAATCAATGGTCAAGCAGTCGATAACAACTGGCAAGCATTGGCACGTGCTGCATTCAGAGAAGATCTGGATTGGCAACAACGCCAGCTAACAGGCCAAGTTCTTAACTGTGGTTGTGGTTCAGATCTTGATGTGATTAAAGCGCTCGATGAGTGGATGGAAAGCAACTCTGTTTCTCTACACCGCTGGGAAAGCATCCTGAACGAATTCAAAGTGGGTTCTGTTCATGAGTTTGCTAAGTTCTCAGTTGCGTTGCGTGAATTAATGCTACTTAATCTAAACTGCATGTCGAAAGACTAACGATTAGATAGACAGTAATAAAGGGCAGGCCATTTGGTCTGCCTTTTTCGTTTTGGGGTGCGACTGGTTTGCGCTTACAGAGTGTCAATCAATTCACGGGGCACTAAAGTGATTCATTGGAAAGTGAAGTAAAGGTGCTCGATATGCTAAATATACGATAACGTTTGCTTAATAAAGAAGCTCATTCGTTAGCAAACTCGATTATCTTACCCTTACAGACAGTAATAGATTGAATAGTTGGGGAAATAAGTAAATAATATCGCCCCGTTTACACGGGGCTTTTTTCTATCGGAGGCACAATGCTTTACCGTCTAGCCAGAACTGGCTTTTTCCAACTTGATGCCGAAAAGGCACATGATCTCGCAATTCAAAACTTCAAGCGCTTTACTGGCACACCTATTGATCTTTTGTATCGCCAACAATTACCTCACCGACCTGTAGAGTGCATGGGTCTTACTTTCAAAAACCCAGTTGGCCTAGCGGCTGGCCTAGATAAGAACGGCGAATGTATTGATGCATTTGGCGCAATGGGTTTTGGTTTTGTAGAAGTAGGGACTGTTACTCCGCGTCCACAAGCAGGTAACGATAAACCTCGTTTATTCCGTCTTGTTGAAGCTGAAGGTATCATCAACCGAATGGGTTTCAATAACCTAGGTGTAGATAACCTTGTTGAGAATGTTAAGAAGTCAAACTACGACGGCATCTTAGGTATCAACATCGGTAAAAACAAAGACACACCGATTGAAAAGGGCGCAGAAGACTACTTGATCTGTATGGAGAAGGTATATCAATACGCAGGTTACATTGCGGTAAATATCTCTTCACCAAACACACCAGGGCTACGTTCTCTACAATACGGCGAAGCACTTGATGACTTGCTGTCTGAACTTAAGGCAAAACAAGCGGAACTAGAAGAGAAGCATGGTAAGTATGTTCCTCTGGCTCTTAAGATTGCTCCGGATCTAAGTGATGATGAAATCAGCCAAATTTGCGAATCATTGATCAAAAATAAGATCGATGGTGTGATCGCAACGAACACGACATTGGATCGTTCAATTGTCGAAGGCATGAAACATTGCGACGAAGCGGGTGGCCTAAGTGGACGTCCAGTTCAATCTCGTAGCACTGAAGTAGTTCGTAAACTTCACCAAGAGCTAGGTGACAAACTGCCGATCATCGGGGTAGGTGGCGTTGACTCTTATGTTGCTGCAAAAGAGAAAATGATGGCAGGTGCTAAGCTTGTACAAGTTTACTCTGGTTTTATTTACAAGGGGCCACGCCTTGTAGCTGACATTGTCAAAAACCTGTAGTTTGAAAACTATGGTCGTTATAGAACATCAATATCAGAAGTATCTATAAACTGACATCGTCTTACTAAAAGAGACACTGTAACTCCCTGAGTTGTAGAGAAAAGCGATAAGAAAGAGGAATTCATTTCCTCTTTTTTTTTGCCTATTGCTCAGTAAAATTACTGCAATTGAAGGTAATTTTGCGTTTTACCTAATGGAATGGTTCAACAGTGTGAGACGAAATGATGCTTAAACCTAGCGATACATGGAGTTGGTATTACGATGAACAGCAATGTTCATTAATGCTAAACCTCGGAGAGGATATGATTTTCAAAACGAATCTGGTCCGCAATAAGCTGGTGGACTGCGCGTTTCGAGATAATGAATTCACCGTTGATGACGCATCCTCATACCAAACCTTCAAAGAACAAATTTCTGGCTTAGAGCTATCTGAGCCTCGCCAAGCAGAACTAGCGCTTTACTGCGTGGCTGCGAAGCGTTTCCACAAGCCTGTACAACCAAAGAGCTGGTTCTTCGCACCTCAAGGTGCAGGACATGAGTATCCTCAGGAAGGGGATATTGTACAAATGAATAACGAGCATAGCCTTGGTTACTTCATCGTCTTAGAAGTGGGCGAGTGTGCGAGCTTATGTGCATTTGTAGACCTAGAAGAGTTCCTACTGACTCCTTCAAAGGGATTACGCTTTGGTGACTCGATCAAGGTGATGCACGATAGAATGCTTGATGCTAACGCGATTCTGCATCAATCTCATCATATTGCGATGGTTGGCTAACTCAAATTTAATACATCATTTCGGCCATACGTCGCAGCGAACAACCTCATCAAACCTTCCAAATAATCGGCTTAATAGCCGATTTTTTTGTGCCTAAAAAACCTCACCCTGATAAATGCATCACTCATTAACCATCAAAATAGTGAAGTTAAGACGATTTTTTTACGTTAATTTCACCTTGTTTACTTCCCCGAAAATGTAATTTACCCATATTTATTCCCTGTTTTTGTTCTTTTGTAGCTAAATTCCACCCTTATTTTTAGTTTGGTATATACCAATTTTGGTGTGAATATAAATTCACAAGGGCGAATTGCTCGGAAATTGGGTGTTAAACGAGTGAGTTCGTTAGGTCTTATGTTTTAAGGGGATGTGGGTAAGCGATCGCTTCAGTAATGAGTATTTGCTAGCCAGTTAGTCGAAAGATTCAATGAAAAGACGAGTTTAGAGTGATGCTCTGGTAACAAAATCAGGTATAATCGAGCTCATTTTTATCAATAAAAGAACACTATGAATCAATATCTAGCGGTTACCTCAAACGGCCTTGAGAATTTATTAGTTGAAGAACTAACCCAACTAGGGATTACAAACGCAAAACCTGTTCAGGCAGGTGTTAAATTCAAAGCGACCAATGAGCAAATTTATCGTTGTTGTTTGTGGAGTCGTTTGGCTTCTCGATTTGTACGTGTCCTTTCTGAATTCACTTGTCAGGACGACATGGATTTGTACCTATCGACCACAGCGGTTAACTGGGTGAATCAATTCCATAGCTCTAAGCGTTTTGTGGTTGACTTTAATGGTACTAACCGCGAAATCCGCAATAGCCAATATGGCGCGATGAAAGTTAAAGACGCTATCGTCGATTGCTTCGAGAAGAAGTCACTACCTCGTCCTTCTATTAGTAAAGAAAACCCAGACGTTCGTATTCACGTTCGTTTACACCGTGACAAAGCGATTCTTGGCCTTGATATGGTCGGCAGCGGTCTTCACCAGCGTGGTTACCGTCCTGAATCAGGTCGCGCACCATTGCGTGAAACTCTTGCTGCAGCGATTCTTCTTCGTAGTGGCTGGGACGCAACAAAACCTTTCTTAGATCCGATGTGTGGTTCAGGTACGCTTGTGATTGAAGCGGCAATGATGGCTGCGAACATGGCTCCGGGTGTTAAGCGTCAGAAATGGTGTTTCGAAGCTCTAGAAGATTTTGAACCAGAGCTATGGGCTGAAGTTAAGTCAGAAGCGAATGTTCAAGGTCGCCGTGGTGTGAAGAAAGTCGAGTGCAAGTTCTACGGTTATGATAACGACGAGCGAATGATCAAAACTGCACGTGACAATGCGCGTCGTGCTGGTGTTGAAGACTTAATTCAATTTGAAGTAGGCGATGCTGCACTTGTTAAGCGTCCTGCGGAATTCGACAATGGCGTGGTTGTATCAAACCCACCTTATGGTGAGCGTCTAGGCACAGAGCCAGGCTTGATTGCACTATACACGGCATTTGGCGCACAGCTAAAAGCTGAGTTTGGTGGTTGTAACGCATCTATCTTCTCTAGCTCAGACGAGCTTCTAAGCTGCTTGCGTATGCGTGCAGACAAACAGTTCAAATTGAACAATGGTGCGTTACCGTGTCACCAGAAGAACTACTCAATTTCCGATCGTCCGATGTCAGATCGCCCAACAGAGCAACAAGAGCAGCAGATTGCACCTGATTTCGCGAACCGTCTTAAGAAGAACATCGGCAAAATTGGAAAGTGGGCTAAGAAAGAGCAACTAGATTGTTACCGCATCTACGATGCAGACTTACCAGAATACAATGTAGCGATTGACGTATATCCTGGTCACCTTGTGATTCAAGAATACGCTGCACCTAAAGATGTACCGGAGGAGAAAGCAAAACGTCGTCTAACCGATATCATCCGTGCTTCTATTCAAGTGACTGGCGTTGAAGCCAATAACGTTGTGTTGAAAGTTCGTCAGAAGCAAAAAGGCCGCTCTCAATACCAGAAGCTTTCTCAAGATTCATCGAACCTAGAAGTAAACGAATACGGTGTTAAGCTGATTGTTAACCTTCACGACTACCTAGATACAGGTTTATTCCTTGATCATAAGATTACTCGTCGTCGTATCGGTGAAATGGCTGCAGGCAAGGATTTCCTAAACCTGTTTGCTTATACAGGTAGTGCATCGGTGCATGCTGCTGTGGGTGGCGCACGCTCTACAACTACTGTTGATATGTCTAATACCTACCTAGAGTGGGCGAAAGAGAACATGGAGCTTAACGGTCGTGTAGGTCGTCAGCATCAATTTGTTCAAGCTGATTGTTTACAGTGGTTAGCTAAAGAACAAGGGTCGTATGATCTGATCTTCATTGATCCACCAACTTTCTCGAACTCGAAGCGTATGGATCAATCTTTCGATGTTCAACGTGATCATATCCAATTGATGGAGAACCTAAAGCGTTTGCTTCGTGAAGAAGGTACGATTGTTTTCTCTAACAATAAACGTCACTTCAAAATGGATTTAGAAGCATTGGAAGATCTGGGCCTTAAAGCTCAGAACATCTCTGCTAAAACACTGCCTCTAGATTTCTCTCGTAATAAGCATATTCATAACTGCTGGTTGATTACACACAAGTAATCAAGAGATCGTATAAGGATATATAGTGCTGACTCTATACAGTACAGAAGGGTGCCATCTATGTGAGATGGCATTCCAACTCACGGAACAGTTAAATATTAGCCATCATGTCAATGTTGTTGATATTGCATTCGATGATGAGCTCTTTTCCCGTTACGGGGTCACTATTCCGGTGCTCAAATTTGAAAGCTCTGACGGTTCTCAACACTCAGAGCTTAACTGGCCATTTGGCTTGTTAGAACTTAATGATTGGTTAAAGAAAAATGGCATTACTTACAATTCATAATGGGCAGTTAGCGTTTGGCGATCACCCATTATTAGACCGTGCAGACTTCGCACTGCAAGAAAATGAGCGTGTTTGTTTAGTAGGGCGCAATGGTGCCGGTAAGTCTACGTTGATGAAAGTGCTATCTGGCAGCATCATCATGGACGACGGCAAGATGCAAATCACGCAAGATGTGGTTGTGTCTCGCTTGGAACAAGATCCACCGCGTAACGAAGAAGGCACAGTATATGATTATGTGGCTGGTGGCCTTGCTGAGATTGGCGAGCAGCTAAAGATCTATCATGATCTTCTTGATCTGATCGCGACCGACCCTAGTGAAAAGAATCTAAACCGCCTTACTCGTGTACAAGAACAGCTGGATCACGCTAATGCATGGCGTTTTGAAGACCGTGTAACTAATGTTCTGGGTGCTCTAAAGCTGACTGCCGAAACTAAACTGACAGACCTTTCTGGTGGTTGGCAACGTAAAGCAGCTCTTGCTCGTGCGCTTGTGTGTGACCCTGACGTGCTTCTACTAGATGAACCGACTAACCACTTGGATGTTGCTACTATTGAATGGTTAGAAGGCTTCCTAAAAGACTTCCGCGGCTCAATCATCTTTATTTCGCACGACCGTGCATTCATTAAATCGATGGCAACCCGAATCGTAGACCTTGATCGCGGTAAGTTGAGCTCTTTCCCTGGTGACTACGAAAATTACCTAGTTGAGAAAGAAGAAGCGCTTCGCGTTGAAGAAATGCAGAATGCTGAATTCGATAAAAAGCTTGCTCAGGAAGAAGTTTGGATTCGTCAGGGCATCAAAGCTCGTCGTACTCGTAACGAAGGTCGTGTACGTGCGCTTAAAAAGCTACGTGAAGAGCGTTTGAATCGTCGTGAAGTGCAGGGCAAAGCGGTTATTCAAATCGATGATGCACAGCGCTCAGGTAAGATTGTATTTGAAGCTGAGAACATTAACTTTGGCTTCGAAGGCAAACAGATCGTTAAAGACTTTAGCTTCAATATCATGCGTGGCGATCGTATTGCTTTGATTGGTCCGAATGGTTGTGGTAAGAGTACGGTTCTTAAGTTGCTTCTTGACCAACTAAAACCTGATTCAGGTCGTCTACATTGCGGTACGAAACTTGAAGTGGCTTACTTTGACCAATACCGCGAAATCCTTGACCCAGAGAAGTCGGTTATCGATAACCTAGCGGATGGTAAGCAAGAAGTAACAGTAGGTGGCCGTGAGCGTCATGCGCTTAGTTACTTACAAGATTTCTTATTCTCACCTAAACGTGCTCGTACTCCTGTTAAAGCGCTGTCTGGTGGTGAGAAAAACCGCCTGTTATTAGCTCGTATTTTCCTTAAATCGAACAACTTGCTGATTCTCGATGAGCCAACCAACGATCTAGATATCGAAACTTTGGAACTTTTAGAAGATTTGCTTGCCAACTATCAGGGTACGCTTCTTTTAGTAAGCCACGATCGTCAGTTTGTAGATAATACAGTGATGACAAGTTGGATCTTCGAAGGCAACGGCGTGATTGAAGAATTTGTTGGTGGCTACCACGATGCTCAACAGCAAAGAAAGCAGGCGCTTGAATACCGACAGGTTGAAAAGCCATCAAAGCCAGCGAAAGTAGTTGAGGAAACTCCCAAAACTGCACCAGTTAAAGCTAAACCTAAGAAGTTATCGTATAAGCTACAGCGAGAGCTAGAAGCGTTACCACAACGTTTAGAAGAATTGGAAACACAAATTGAAGCTCTTCAGGAAGAAGTTAATGATCCAAGCTTCTTTTCGAAATCTGTAGAGCAGACACAGCCAGTTTTAGATAAGCTAACTGCGACAGAGCAGGAGCTTGAAGTTGCATTTGAGCGCTGGGAAGAGCTCGAGGCACTACAACAGGAAAGTTAAGAAGTAATAATGACTTGTACTAAATTTAAATTAACAACAGTTGCAGCCCTTGTTTTAGCTGCAACTAATGCCAACGCTGCGCTTTATAAAGTAGTTGAAATAACGCCTTCGATTACCGGTGCATCTGAAATCTTTGGTGTAGCGATCCAGCCTGGTAGTGCTACCGACGGAACGAATGACCTTGCACTAGGATGTTTTGACTCAGCGGCAACAAACTGTGCTGACACTACATTCAAACTTGCTGGCGAAACTCGCAATACGGTTGAAGCGGTAAGCTATCGCGAAGAAGTGCCTTTCGCAATGGATGCTCCATTCCAATACATCCAAGAGTTCGATGATTTCGAAAACTATTGTTATCGAGAGCTAAGATATTCTACGTGTGAGAGCTGGGCTCAAAATCGTTGGAACGATACTTGGAGTAAGGAAAGAAATGACCTTACTCATGTAAATGCCAAAGCCTTCGTTGAAGGTGGTGCTACATTTGAGAGCCGTAATACGGTGATTAACTCTCTAGATGATACAGCTCAACCATTAGGTGTTAAATCTGAAGGTGGTATCCGCAACAACGCACTATTTACGACGACAAGTGGACCTACTGGTACTTCTGAAACTCGTGCATGGAAAGCGATTACAGCAAGTAATGGTACTGTTTACAATGTAGGTAGTGTGTCCGAGGAGTTTGCACCTACTGATACATCTGAGCCAGACAAGGCCTTTGCTTCTAAAGCGGCTATCTGGGATGACACTACGACCAAAGAAATTGATTGGATTCGCAGCGGTAATGCTCAAGAAGGTGATTATTTTGCTCAAGGCAGCATGCGCTCAATCGTTGAATCAAACTCTGTTTTCTATGGTGTTGGCTATAATACCGAAAATGGTAACGGCGACCTACAAGACATGAATGCCAGTGTCTTTGTGAGTAATTCATTAGATCTAACGAATGCGACATGGACGACTAAGCAGGTTAGCGGCGCAGAGGTTAAATCTGGTTCATCGAATGACGACGCCAGATACAGTAACTCTGTTGCGACTGATATTAACGACAACTTGTTCGCAGTTGGTTATGCCAAACGTAATGGTTATGTGCCAGAGAACGGTAGCGCAGGTAATAAGATCTTTGTTGTAACAGATGCGGCAAACCCAACAGCAACTTTCTTGTCTGGCGGCATTTTCTTTAGTGGCTCAAGTGGCGAAGCTAAAGCGGTAAATAACTACAATGAATTTGTTGGCCAGATTGATGCGGAAACGACTCGTGAGGTTGATGGTAGTGAACGTAGACACCGTGGTTTTATTTACCCGTATCAAGCGACTGGCACTGACGCATCAAGAATTGCTCTGTTTGATAGTAAAGCTTGGTGGCTAGATGACCTAACTAATGATGGTGATGCTTCTGGTGAAAACAACAAGTTTAGAATCATCGATGCAACTGACATCAACGATGCTGGTGTAATTTCAGCGACTGCGATTAAGTGTACTGTTGGTGGAACAGCTCAGCCTTATGATACAACGTCTCACAACTCATACTGTGGTGGCGCGTCATCTAATGCGGTAGAAGAGGTGGTAGCGGTTAAACTTGTTCCTATTGCAGGTAAAACTCAAGCTGATATTCAAGCTCGTAGTGCCGACTCAGAGAAAGTCGATCGTCAAGGTGGTAGCCTAGGTTGGTTAACTTTGACTGTGCTTGGTCTGTTAGGGTTCCGTAGAAAATTTAAATAATTTCTTCTCTTGAGCCCGAGTTCACAATTCTGAACTCGGGCTTTTTTTCGCCTTGAGAAAATTGAAAAATTGGTCAATTCTTAAACTTGGAGTCACAAAAACTCCGCAAAGTTGTAATCATTGTATGTTAGTAAATCGAAATACCCGTATGAGGACTGCACTATGAAGAGACAAAAGCGTGATCGACTAGAACGAGCACAATCTCAAGGCTATAAAGCTGGTTTAAACGGTAGGTCACAAGAAGCTTGCCCATATAGCCAAATGGATTCTCGGTCTTATTGGTTAGGTGGCTGGCGAGATGCCAGAGATGATAAACAAGCAGGTCTCTACAAGTAGATAGAGCGCAACGAATTCAGGTCAAGGCTCCATTGTATGAAACAATGGAGCCTTGTTAGTTTAAGGGGAGGTAAAGTTTGCAAACGGCGAAACGGCCAAGAGCAATGTTTCTATGATATTCATGTTTCATTCATTGCTGGTGGATTTGGCAGGCTCATACCTTAAACGAGGTCTTGATGCACTATAACTAAATGTCTCGAAAACAAAAATAAAGCAGCCAATGGCTGCTTTATTTAAATCTAACTATCTAATTAGAATGCTGACGTATCTTGGAAAAGGCCAACTTTCAAATCTTTAGCAACATAGATCTCTTTGCCATCAACAAGTACGCGACCATCTGCAAGGCCCATAACTAGGCGACGGTTAACAACGCGCTTCATGTGGATCTCGTATGTTACTTTTTTCGCTGTAGGCAAGATTTGACCTGTGAATTTAACTTCACCGACACCTAGAGCACGGCCTTTACCTTCGCCGCCAACCCAACCAAGGTAGAAACCAACCAGTTGCCACATAGCGTCTAGACCTAGACAACCAGGCATTACTGGGTCACCAGGGAAGTGACAATCAAAGAACCATAGGTCAGGAGTAATATCGAGCTCAGCAAGAACCAAACCTTTACCGAAATCACCTTCAGTCTCAGACATTTTAGTGATGCGGTCCATCATCAACATATTTGGTGCTGGTAGTTGAGGACCTTGTGGCCATAGTTCGCCTTGGCTTGAAGCTAGAAGCTCTTCGCGAGTGTAAGAATCACGTTTGTTTTGCATTATCAATTACTCCGATTTTTGATAGGTGCATATTAGTGAACAGGTGTACGCTAAACAAGTCCGATCAGTACTAGACAAACCAGTTTTTGATGCGTCCCACAATTCCCATTGGGTGCTCATGTCTTTCAAAGTTTTCAATACGTTCCGCGATTTTGCTAAGAACGCTTTCTTCTTCATCATCTCTAAATGGTTTGTTCATAATTAGAGGAATAGCTTCGTCTACATTCGACACAGACCAGATGTGAAATTCTTCGTTTTTGATGCTTTCGATAAGGTCTGGTTTAAGAGCAAGATGCCTTAGATTCGATCTCGGTAGAATGACACCTTGTTTGCCAGTGAGTCCTTGGTGCTTACAAACATGGTAGAAGCCTTCGATTTTCTCATTAAGGCCACCAACGGCTTGTACACGGCCAAACTGGTCGACAGCACCTGTTACAGCAATCTGTTGGTCGATAGGGTACTCAGACAGTGCGCTTACTAGAGAGCAAAGCTCTGCGAGAGAAGCGCTGTCGCCATCAACTTCACAATACGACTGTTCAAACACGACAGATGCAGCGTATGGCAATGGATCTTCAAGGTTTAATGCACTGCTAACAAACGCCTGCATGATCATCATGCCTTTCGCATGTAGGTTACCACCAAGCTCTGCTTTACGTTCAACATCGGAAATGTCGCCATCACCAAAGTGAATTACGCATGAAATACGTGCTGGTTCACCATAAGAGATTGGGTGACCTGGAACGTCGATGACGGTGAGGCCATTTACTTGGCCAACTTGTTCACCTTCGGTTTCAATGATGACTTGGCCATCGCGAATGTCATCTAGAGCGCGCTCTGGAAGATATGATTCTCGATTGTATTTGTGTTGTTGAGCTTGTTGGACATGGTGGATGTCAATTTCACCGTTGTTGGCTTCAACCAGTGCTTCGCTTAGCAACGCGTTGTGCCAAATTGGACACAGTGGAATATAACTTTGATCTTCCGTTTCTCGTGCGCCAGCGGTCAAAATCGCCGTTAACGCGTTTTGTGTAATGTTTGGTAGATCATAACGTTGCACAAGCCACTTAAGGTAGCCAAGGTATTGAGTCAAAGTTTCTTCAGATAGCTTGATGTCTTGTTCAATTTCACTGAAAAGACAAAAACCAGTTTGAATATCGCTATCTAAGTAATCAAGGTCACCGAGTTGCGATCTGTCTCCAACGACAATCAATTTAATATTGTATGTAAGAGGAAGCGTTGGTGATTGATTCAAGTGCTCAGGGTTACTGCTGATTGGCTCCACAGCTTCGCCAAGCAGTGCTGACTTTAATAGCAACCAGCTTCCTGGATTAGCTAGAATTAAATTAGCTGACACGACCAGATAACCATTGTTCGCTCTAGCGAGTAAACCGGGTTTCGTAGCAACAACTTTGCCATCACGTGATTGAACTTGATCAAACAGAGAGGTCGCGTTCAAAGATTCGGTTTTGATAACCGGCTTTGCATCGTCATCTAATTCAGCAACTAAAGATTCAACGATCATTTGGCGATAGATCGAGTTGTCCGGGGAATTCACCAATAATACACGTGAAAGGTTAGATAAACGGACAAAGCGAGTTAACGCATCTCTGAATCGGTGTTGAATAACTGAGAATGGGAGAGGCGAGATGTCGTGGAATTGCTCTAATTGAGCGTTATATTCGTCGTACTGAGGCGTAACATGTCGCCAATCTACTTGAGTCATTTAGGTTTCTGATTAGGATAATAAGGTAGGGAGTATATAGAAAAACTGATCTCGCTTGTAGCTCTATATCGACGCGATCAATCACAGGGCGAATATAAGTATGATCTTGGTCTATTCTTTCAAGACAATAATTGTTAAATAGCCTATTTTGGGTTACGCTGTCACTAGGATTAACTCGCGAGATTAGACATGAAATATCAGCAACTTGAAAACTTGGAATGTGGTTGGAAATGGAACTATCTGGTCAAAAAATGGAAAGAAGGCGAATCGATCACCTGCCATATTGATTCAAGTGAAGCTGACGTCGCAATACAAGCGCTGTTAAAGCTTGAGCATCAACCAACTGGCGTACTTGAATGGATCTCAGACAACATGTCTCCAGAGCTAGATAACAAGCTTAAGCAAGCGATCAGAGCGAAGCGCAAACGCCACTTTAACGCTGAGCAAGTTCACACCAAAAAGAAATCAATCGACCTCGATTACCGCGTGTGGGAAAAACTATCTCAAAGAGCGAATGAGTTGGGATGCACCTTGTCTGACGCCATCGAATACCTGGTAAGTGAAGCATCTCGCAGCGAACAGGCGAGTAAAACGGTAACGAGCCTTAAAGAAGATTTAAGCAAGCTTCTTTCTGACGATAAGTAACCATCAATATTAGTGGTGACGTTATGATGTATGTAATCTTAATTGGTGCAGTGCTGATATTTTGGCTGGTTGCGGTTGATAGGCCTGTACTAAAAATAAAATTCAATGATGGGGCTATTGAGCAATTCAAAGGTCATTTACCACCAAGTTTCAAACACAACCTTCAAGAGATTGGCCACAATAATACGTTTAAAGGTGAACTGAAAGTGTATGCGAAACGCTCTGGTTACAATCTGAAGTTCACTAAGGATGTACCTAAGAGTGTTCAACAGAGGATTCGTAATGTGTTCCCGCATAACGGTTTTAAATCGAACGGATCAAAGAAAGCGTAATCTCTGATAATTACGTGTTATCTAATACAACACCATACTAAGTTAGTCCTAAACGCCTCTCCATTGTCTTCATACTGTTTTCAATTTTCACGAATAGAGAACAGTATGAGATATCTAGTACTTTTATTGTGTTTTTTGCCACTATTAGTAATTTCAGACGACTCTTTGATTAATCCAGTCGCAAAAAAGATCAAAACCACCGTTCTTAAAGGTCTCAACAAGAGTCAGATAGAGCTAGAAGGGTATTGTGACCTTATGATTGAGATGAAGCATGCCAAAGGCTATGCACGAATCAAAAAGGTTAGAACATCTGGAGATAGCAAAATCTGTAAAGAGGCTAAAAAGCACTTGCCCAAGCGTAAAAAGTTTGAGTACAGCTTTCCTGAGAAATATATTCGTCTCCACATATCAGAATAATCTCCACCTGGTGCACTATAACTAAAATCCATCATTTTAATGAAACAATTTCGTGAACCAATCTCTAATTTCTATTAATATTTAGCTCACTTATAAAGTCGGCATATGCTGCCAAAAAGAAGATTAGGGCAAAGGAAAGTCTCGGTTGTTGCTAGCAAATAAAAATTACACCCCAGAAGTCATAGAGATCTCTAGAAAAGTTTCAATTAACGTTGAGACTCGTTTTACTAAGTGGTTAATATCTGAAAAGTATAAACTTGACCAATCCACGGTCGACACGCTACTTAGCTTAGAAAATAGATACTGCGAGAGCGTCATCTTTAATGAGTCAGACCGAATCTCACATAATCAACGTATTCTTTTGCGTTGTGAACAAGATAGAGTCAATGCCAAACGCGAGAAGGTAGCGGCCAAACAACAAACACTGCGTTACGTTATTGACGATGTGAGTGACGCGGCTTCAGCGCTCATGTTAGAGAAGCTTCAAGGTACACTGATAAGCTCTCTGTTCACACAGCTGCCAGATTACAATCAGTTTGCGAGTGTGGCTTATTCTCCATCTTTAAACTTTTCCAAGTTACACAAAATTTCATCAGAGAGTCGGGGACTTAGCTCTAGCCTTGTTGAGTTTGTTTCCAATCGTGAGTTTACAGAGAAGTACGGCAAGAAATCGAAAATCATACTCGATCCTAAAGTTGCAGCAAGGCAAATTGGTATAGAAAACTGCCGGTTGTTGTTCCCGTTACTAATGAGTCAACAGTTGATCAAGTGGAACGACGGCAATATCAAACATATTGTACCTAAGGTTTGGCAACACTTGGTGGTGACTTCGAATGCTACGCGTATAAGACTACTAGAAACGTCCGTTAAAGATCCGAACGTTGGCATCCTTCTTGGGGTTTTGAGAGTGTTACCTTTATTCTTGATTTGTAATCACTTTTCTTCGACGTTCGAAGATGCCTTGGTGAAAACTATGCTCGGTTATCGAGATGCCAGTGACAGGCATGAAGAATATTACGCTTGTGCTGAAGTCATTCCAAATACTCAGTTTCTTGAGTCTATGGTAGAGCATCTTGAGTTGAAACTGCTTCAGAAGCTCGTTGAATTCATTGATTGGAGCCCTGGCAACCAGTTTATAAAGAGAGCGCTGTTAGAGGAAGTGAACGATGTTCCAGTGTTAGAAAGAACCCTCTACGGAGCAGCATTGGCTCAAGGAAGAAAGTTCTCGATTTTTGAAGCACTGAGCAATAGTGATTTCTTTAATATTAAGCACAGACCTTATTGGTTCTCGAATGTTCAAATGTCAGCAACGACAATTGAGCAAATGCAGAATAGGGTACCAGGTAAAATCACCGATAAGATGTAATAAAAGAGCCACAACTGATGTGGCTCTTTTTGTTTAAGTTGCACTGTCACTTTTGTTTATAATGACAATTATCATAGGTACGTCTTAGCAAACGACTTCAAAGGTGAATGAGTCTTGTTTGGCTATTGCTTGTTTAACTGGAATACCCAAGCGTTGGCATGTCATTAACAGTTTTAGCTTTCTATCGGCTGGAGCGTGCTCTGAGAGAATGACTGAAGTTAGGCATTGCTTGTTGAGAAACAGTTTATTGCCGACGAGCTCTTCATTAGGTAGTACCCAGCGATATTCTCGTTCATAGCGCCAATTAGAATGCTTCACCTTAAAGAGCTCGGTACCTAAGCGTAATGGCGGTAAATTCTCTAATAAGGGTAAACAGATATTGCTTGGATGGTCTTCATATTGGACCTCGAAGCAGTTTAGGTTTGCGTCACCCTCATAACAGTTAAGGTCATACTCAATACACATGCCTTTAAAGTTATCACCGTATTGAGACCACAGTATTGGGTGGTCGCTGGACTGTGAGAAACACATCACCTTAAAATCATTTTGAAGGCATTGGCTGAAGATGTGGTTAGAATCAAAAGGGTTATTAAAGGATTTAGCGTAATCAAACCACAACGAACACTCGGATATAGATTGTATGTTTCTATCGTGGAGCGATCTGAACTTATAAAGTTTAGGCAACATATCAAACACCTAGTTTACAACATTTTCTGATGTTAACACTTTAATTGGTAATGCAACTCCGAATGCACAGCATTTGATTGCTTAATCACCTTATTTTTAATTATAACTGTTTGATAGATCAAAATTTAAACACGAAATAGTGGCTTGCTTAGGTGGTTTATTTTGCCATACATCGGCCCTTAAGATTTCTAGGTCCATGTTAAATAAGATACAACGTAACGTTTTAGTTTATTAAGTCGGCTTTAACCGGTAGTAAAGCCTGCTTTGAAGAGCAGGCTTTACTCAAATGGGTTAATATCGGTTATTTGAAGGGATTAAAACTTATAGCGAGCTCCAACGTAGGCGGTTTGCGATGAAATATCGACACTATCGATCTCAACGCGTGCATTTCGGTAGCCAAGGTGAATGTCGATATTATCTGAAACTATTGCACCAAGCTCAGCACCAACTTGGTATGCTGCTTCAGATTTAGACGCAGATGCTCCCAAAGCTTTGAACTCCATATCCATAGATCCGATACCAGCCAATAGGGACACGTACAAGTCTAATACGTCGCCTTCAACAATGAATTTCGGCTTGATGTTGATGAAGAAAGCCTGACCTTCGATATCCATTATTTCGTTATAAGTTACTTTGCCAAGTTTGCGGTATTCGGCTTCTAGCCCTAACTTAACAACATCATGAGTATTGAATTCGAAGCCTCCAACTAGGTTATAGCTTAGGTCCGACAGGTCTGATGAATCCTCAATTGAACGACCAAGATATTCTGATTCGGTTTCATTATACAAGCCGATATCCGCGCCAATATAGAATTGGCCAAGCTCTTTTGAGTTATCTTTGTCACTAGCAAGCGCATACGAGTTCATCGCGAAAATAGAGAATAGTGATAGGGCGACCATACTGCTTTTCATATAAAACCTTTATATAGTAAGTTATTGATTTCCCGAACATGCTATCAAACAAAAGACGTATTAGTTAATACGAAACCTGTCTAAATATCTGATTCTAAATGTTTTTAGATAATAGAAGTATCAACATCTCAGTTGTAAGACAAGGCACAATGACCATTCCATAACGTGGTGAACATGAAGTGCGTTGCGTTGTCACTTATTGTCAACTTGCAAGCTGTGAAATTAACTACGCACATACTTTGAATGCAATGAAGCTTTTAAATAATGTCATTGAGTATCATAGGCAAGCTTATGGAACCTTAAGTAATGAGAGCGACGTTATAAGCTGAAAACGAACTCAACTTGAAAGCGCGACATAAGCGACCAGCAAGCCAAATTAGGTGTCTTTAATGTGTCGGAATTTTTGGAATGCCTTATCAGTAGCAAGATGGATCGGGATTCTCAATTGAAACTAAGTACCTAGACTTTGTGTATGTAGCGTGCGTGAAATCTGAAAGTACAACAATAGGATTACTTTCATAACTCACACACAGCAATGTGTAGCCATCGGTTGTAGAAAGTTAAATATTGAATGAATAGCATCTAAGAGTTAAAGAGTTAAAGAGTTAAAGAGTTAAAGAGTTAAAGAGTTAATTTGAACAGGCGCTGCGTAAAGATTCAGTAAGAGGTTTAGTAATTAAGATAGCGCGAGTTATTTCGATTTAACGTGTAGCCAAACAACCAAAGTGATTACACGAATGAATTTAACCAGCGCGGACGTGAAATCTGCCAAGGATAAGGCTCGTAAAGCTCTCAGATTTTACATACAATGACTGCGTATTATGTATATTATGTTAAATTTTATTTGATGAGCATAAGGCAGAGCTCGATATCTGATGCCCTGTCTTCGTTTTAAACAAATTAATACTGTGTATTTAACCATAATGACTATTTACCATAAAATACCTAATAAACATATTTCCTAATCTTCGATTAAGAATACGTTTATTAGATCTCAAGCATTAGTCTATCTATAGCTTCTGTTATTTCTTTTGTTCTTACTGGTTTGGTAACGAAATCATTCATACCAACATCTAAACATGAACATTTATCTTCAACGGATGTGTGCGCTGTCAGAGCTACGATTGGTGTTTGGATATTTGCCTTTCTCATATGTTTGGTTGTGGTTAAACCATCCATGACCGGCATTGAAACGTCCATCAGGATTATGTCTATGAAATCTTTGTTGTCTTGTATAAAGCCTATTGCTTCTTCACCATTACTTGCGATGAAAACTTCGTGACCTTGCCTCGTTAGAATTAACTTAATCACCATCTGGTTTGTTGGATTGTCTTCGACGACCAGCACCGAATATCGACTTCTGAGCTCTCTTGAACAATCATTATCTTCTAGTTGGTTGCAGCTGTTCGTTACTCTTGTGAGTACTGGTAATTGAACCTCGAACTTAGAACCTTTCCCTGGTTCACTTTCTACTGATATTCGCCCACGCATCAACTCAACTAAGCGCTTAGTGATGGCTAAACCTAGTCCCGTGCCGCCAAACCTTCGCGTTATTGTGCTATCTGCTTGCACAAATGGACTGAATAATGACGATAGCTGCTGTGAGCTAATTCCAATTCCGGTGTCTTCAACGGTTATATAGAACGAACTCTGCTGGTATTTGATGGAAACATGGACGTGTCCGCGCTCCGTAAACTTAATGGCATTTCCGATTAGGTTAAACAATATCTGCGCTAAGCGGCTTGGGTCTATATAGTGAAGCTCAGCATCTGGGATATCGCTAGACACCGTGAGCTTTAGACCTTTGTCGTCTGCAGCCTTTGTTTGTTCTGATAAAACAAAAGTTACAGTGTCTCTTACGTTGCTCCATTGTGGCGCCAATGAGAAACAACCAGATTCAATTTTGGAAAAGTCCAGTACATCGCTGATGATCGCCAACAGAAGCTCAGACGATGTGCTCATATTTAGCAGTATAGACTGTTGTTCTTCTGTTAGCTGGGTCGACTTTAATGTGTCGATCAGTCCAATGATGGCATTTAGTGGCGTTCTTAATTCGTGGCTCATCATCGCGAGAAATTCTGACTTGGCTTTGTTCGCTCTTTCCGCGTCTTTCCTTGCTGTGACTAGCTCGGCGGTTCGTTCTCTAACCGTCGCTTCAAGTTTTTCTTTGTTCTCTATATCGAAAACAGCTCGCTCAATCAGTGGACGAAAACGGTTCAAAGTCGCCTTAGTTTCAATACTGAAATGTTTGGTATTTGAGTGAATAAAAATGATGACCGACTGTGTTAGTCCGCTGTCGATCCCAGTAATCAACACTGAGTTGATTTGGTCGAGAACAATGGGATGCAAAGTGTTAAATTCACCCAGAGATTTGGGTTCAAAAAGAATGGCGCACTCACCGTTGATGACTCGAGATAGCTTGCCATGATCGTTCCAGATCATCTCTTCAAAGACTTTATTGTTGGTCAGTAGAGTTTTGAAATTACCTTCATTCCCTACTCTAGAGACCACGATAAAGTCGTCGAATTTAATGTACTTTTTCAACACGAACTCGAGGCTAGAGAAGATCTCAGAGATGTTACTCGCCTTACTGATCGCAGAGATAGTCGATAGAATTACCCTATTCTCTTCAGCCAGCTTTCTCTCACGGGCTTTTAGTTTTTGTAGTTCAATACGTGCTTCTTGCAGCGCTTCTTGACCTTCAGAACCCATTACTTTTTTAACCTATAAAATGTTGCTGATGACACCATTAAGTTACCGTGTGCATTCTCTCCACCTGAAAGCCTCCCTTGCTCACCAAATGTGAATGGACATATGTAAGGAAGCCCATTAAGTGCTTGATTTATTTGGTCACAAACCTCATCCATGTCTTGTTTTAGATTGAGCATTGGTCCTGCGCAAAAGATGTTAATCGCGCCTAATTTCTCTTCCAGATCCATATCATTGTAGTAAGACGAATGAATGATATTAGCGGCACGGCTTATTAACTGTTGCTTCGAGCCTTGCATCAAATAAATGGTGTCGCCTTCATTGATATCCGTAAAGAGTTCGATACCGTTACACTCTGTTTCACGGATAGAATGAGACAGTTTGAAATATGGATAGTTGTATGATGTACCGACTTTCCGGCCTAGTGGATAGACAGAAGATTTTTCAAAGATATAGCCGTCGTCGCTGCCACCTAAATGGAAGTTAGTCCATTCATTGTAAACCGTAGCAGCTGGCCTGTGGTCTATCTCGAGCAAGATTCTATTTCTTACTTTAGTCACGGTCCCTGAGTAACGCGTAGGCGTGTGTCCTGCACTGAATGACGAATAGATAGACTGAGAGGAGAAAAAGACGGTCAATGAAACGCCATTAATTGAGAGTGACTCTTCAGTGAATATGCTCCAGTTTCCAGACACCTGATTGTCGGCAGCGCTACCGCCGATTATAGGTACTTCAGTGCCGAATTTACTGTCGATGGCAGCCATCACCTTCTCCTCGTTGCCAGGAGTCGAATGAAGCAAGATCAAGTCTGGAATTTCACCTTCTCGGTTGGCATTTTTTAGCGCTAAATCTATTGCGTCGAAGGTACTTTGCTCGATGGATTGGCTGAAGTGCTTAATACCGGTGCCATATGCATTGATCCCTGAATCATAGATAATGAGGATACCGATCACAGGCCCTGAATGGAATCCAGTTTCAGTCATGATTCCATGGCATGTCGTGCATCCATGAATTGGAATATTAGGGAGAGCATCTACGAAATATCTCTGCACAGCGAGCGTGGAGTACTCCTCTGTGCAGTAGCAGATGAGACATGCGATGTCCTCGGGATTTTCTACCCCAAGAAGCAGTTCATCTACGGCGATTTTATCATCTAGAGAATAAGAGACTTTTGATAGAAATTTCATAGAGTTCTGGAAACTTTATTAATGTTGCCTTTATAACACTTTAATGCGCAGGGTTTCACTGGTTTAGTCAATATTTCTATCAAAGAGCGAGGTGTTGCTCAGTTTTGAGTTTTATTCTTTAGAGAGATTTACTGTATACGTCATGACCTGTTGTGGAAATGTAACCGTTATTGAGGAAGTCTTATCATTGGTTTGTAAAAGCCAAGATGACGCCCCTTTCGATTCCAAAACTCCGCTTCCATCATAGCTAATGATAAATTTGCCAGTTTTAGATGTTTCAATTGAATACCCCTGGCTATCGCCTGAAATCGAAACATTATTATTATCAATACCAAATTCACAAGGTTTTGAAACTATACAGGTTATTGTCTCGTTATTATCGTATGTCACTGTTCTCCAAGTAAATGCAGCTAATAAAACAACCAACATGACGATAATTTGAACAAGCCTGCCTTTTGTTAGCTTTTGTGCCGCCATTATAATCTTTACTCCTTGTTACAAAGTTCAAAGTTTTTAAATAAAAATCCAATTCCAGACCAAGCGTAAGGTTACTACTCTGTCATTGATTTGTTAATTCAAGTATAGTGTCGCGTTGAAAATGCCACTTTTTTTTAAAATCAGCAAGTGGAAATAAGGTCCTGAATAGGCTGAATTTCCTTTTCTAATTTGGGTGGCATTACGACGTGAGTCGTGTTGGAAGTAAAGTGTAGTAAATAAGAAATTGGAAGCATGCAAATGAGCCAAGAAAAGCAGCTTGAACAAAACTACAACTATACGGTCGTCCGTCAGTTTACCCTAGTTACAATTTTGTGGGGTATTGTCGGTATGGGCGTTGGTGTTTTGATTGCCGCTCAATTAGTTTGGCCACAGCTAAACTTTGATACGCCGTGGTTGACGTACAGTCGTTTACGTCCCCTGCATACTAATGCGGTTATTTTTGCGTTCGGTACAAGTGCGCTGTTTGCAACATCATATTATGTTGTGCAACGTACCTGTCAGACGCGTCTCTTTGGTGGCCCTCTCGTAGCCTTCACCTTTTGGGGTTGGCAAGCGATTATCCTGTCGGCTGCAATTACTCTACCGTTAGGTTTAACCTCTGGTAAAGAATATGCAGAACTAGAATGGCCAATCGATATTGCTATTACTCTTGTGTGGGTAGCTTATGCAATCGTGTTCTTCGGAACCATGATTAAACGTAAGACATCACACATTTACGTAGCGAACTGGTTCTTCGGAGCCTTCATCATCACGGTTGCCGTGTTGCACATCGTTAACAGCCTAGCTGTTCCTGTATCTGCGTTTAAGTCGTACTCGATTTACTCAGGTGCAATTGATGCAATGGTGCAATGGTGGTACGGACACAATGCGGTAGGCTTCCTATTGACAGCTGGTTTCCTAGGTATGATGTACTACTTCGTTCCTAAACAAGCTGGTCGCCCTGTTTATTCTTACCGTTTGTCGATCGTTCACTTCTGGGCACTTGTGTCTCTGTATATCTGGGCTGGTCCTCACCACCTACACTACACTGCACTTCCAGACTGGACTCAGTCTCTAGGTATGGTTATGTCTTTGGTTCTGTTTGCTCCTTCTTGGGGTGGCATGATCAACGGCATCATGACTCTATCTGGTGCGTGGCATAAGCTTCGCTACGACCCTATCCTACGTTTCCTAATCGTTTCTCTATCATTCTACGGCATGTCGACTTTCGAAGGCCCAATGATGGCAATCAAAACGGTTAACGCGCTATCTCACTACACGGACTGGACTATCGGTCACGTTCACTCTGGTGCGTTAGGTTGGGTTGCAATGGTTTCTATCGGTTCGGTTTACCACTTAGTTCCTAAGCTATTTGGTCAAGAGCGTATGTACTCTGTATCTCTAATCAATGTTCACTTCTGGTTAGCAACGATTGGTACGGTTTTCTACATTGTTGCAATGTGGATCTCTGGTGTGATGCAAGGTCTGATGTGGCGTGCAGTTAACTCTGACGGTACATTAACTTACAGCTTCGTTGAATCTGTAGAAGCGTCTTACCCGTTCTACTTTGTACGTTTCCTAGGTGGTTTCATCTTCCTATCTGGTATGTTCTTAATGGCATACAACACGTACAAAACTGTTTCTGCACCTAAAGATAGCCTTAAAGCTATCCCTCAACCGGCTTAAGGAGATTTAGAATGAGCTCAAATTCAAATAATCGCCATGAGTTGGTAGAGAAGAACGTTGGCCTATTAGCGATCTTAATCGTTATTGCTATCAGTTTTGGTGCGTTAGTAGAAATCACCCCTCTTATTTTCCAAAAGCAGACAACTGAACCTGTAGAAAACCTACGTGTTTACTCTGCTCTAGAAATGGAAGGTCGTGATATCTACATTCGTGAAGGTTGTAACGTATGTCACAGCCAAATGATTCGTCCTTTCCGCTCTGAGACTGAACGTTACGGCCACTACTCTGTAGCTGGCGAAAGCGTTTGGGAACACCCATTCCTATGGGGCTCAAAGCGTACTGGTCCTGATCTAGCACGTGTTGGTGATCGTTACTCTGATGAGTGGCACCGTGTTCACCTTATCGACCCTCGTGAACTTGTTCCTGAATCAAACATGCCTGGTTTCCCATGGCTTGCTGAGAATGTACTTGATGGCAAATTGACTCAACAGAAGCTTGAACTCTTCCGTAATCAATTTGGTGTTCCTTACACAGACGAACAAATTGCTAACGCTAAACAAGATGTTGAAGGGAAAACAGAGATGGATGCAATCATCGCTTACCTTCAATCACTTGGCCACGCAATGAAATAAGGAATAATTATGGACATTATTACATTTCAAAGTGTTTGGACTGTGACTGTTTTTGCTTGCTTCATCGGCATCGTTTGGTGGGCATATGGCAAGAACCGTAAATCACGTTTCGACGAAGACGCGAACCTAGTGTTTGCTGACGACGAGCCAGCAACAAGTTCTAAAAATGAAGGAGTGACAAAGTAATGAGTACATTCTGGAGTATCTGGGTTAGTGCGATTACGATTGGTACCCTAATTGGTTGTGCTGTCTTACTTCGTTGGTGTTTTAAAGACAAAACAGGCGTAGAAGAAGGTCAAGATATGGGCCATGAATACGATGGTATTCGTGAGCTTAACAACCCACTACCAAAATGGTGGACATACCTTTTCATCAGTACGATTGTTTTTGCAGCGGTTTACCTTGCTCTATACCCTGGTCTAGGTAACTTTAAAGGCCTTTTAGGTTGGACAAGTTCAGACCAAACGGTACGTAGCGTTGAAGAGTCTCGCTCTGCAATTGCTGCTGCGCAAGCAAACAAACAGTTAGATGCGTATGCGAAAGAGCTTGATGATGCAGACACCTACTTCGGTGAAGCATTCAGAAAGCTAGCTCACGACGAAAACGGTTTACGTTCAATCCCTGACATTGCATCAGATGCTGACGCAATCAAAGTGGGTCAACGTTTATTCTTGCAAAACTGTTCTCAGTGTCACGGCTCTGACGCACGTGGTCAGAAAGGTTTCCCTAACCTAACTGATGACGCATGGCTATACGGCGGTGAACCTGAGGCTATCGTTACAACAGTTATGCACGGTCGTGTTGGCCAAATGCCAGGTTGGAAAGACGCGCTTGGCGAAGAAGGCGTAAAAGAAGTAGTTAGCTACACACTTAGCCTTTCTGGTCGTAGCGTAAACGCACGTGAAGCAGAAGCTGGTAAAGCTCGTTTCGTAGTGTGTGCAGCGTGTCACGGTACTGATGGTAAGGGTAACCCTGCTGTTGGAGCTCCTGACCTAACTGACCGCGATTGGTTGTTTGGCGATTCTCGTGCAGACGTAACTGAAACAGTTATGTACGGACGTTCTGGCGTAATGCCTGCTTGGAAAGACATTCTAGGCGAAGACAAAGTACAACTGGTTTCATCTTACGTGTGGAGCCTAAGCAACTCAGATAATAAGTAACATTTCAATAACAGCCTCTTTCTAAGAGGCTGTCTTTCCTTTATTTTATAACCTCTTCTTTTTATTCTTTTTTGAGATCTTTTTTATGGTAAAGCCTTGGTATAAACAGTTTTGGCCGTGGTTCTTAATCGCGTTGCCAGCGACAGTAGTTATTTGGACCATTATGACGGTTATTGTGTTTACACAGAACTCTGTAGACCTAGTGACTGAGGATTACTATAAAAAAGGAAAAGGCATTAATGTCGACATTTCAAAAGTAAATATCGCTAAAGAGCTGGGTCTATCAGCTTCACTTAATGAGAAAGGTAACTCTGTTATCATCACATTAGATAAAGGCAAACTTAATCACTTCCCTGCTATCAGCGCAATGTTCGTTCACAGAACGCTACCAGACCGCGATTTCACTCAGCTACTAACCGCTGATGCGAGAGGCAACTACACACTGACTCTGAACCATCACTTAGAAGGCCCGTGGTTCATTGAACTGACGCCACATGACGAAGAATGGCTAGTGCAAGGTCGCATGAACTTCCCGATTGAAACTCCTACTCAACTAACGAACTAAAGCTTATGTGTGAATCCTGTTATCACTGCGGTGAAGATGTACCAGCGGAAACGGATTTTGAAGTCGAGATCTTAGGATCGCCTCGTAAGATGTGTTGTCCGGGCTGCGAGACCGTAGCTCAGACAATCGTTGATAGCGGTTTGGTTTCTTACTACCAATACCGCACCGCCCCTGCTGAGAAAGCGGATCTGGTGCCAGAGCAACTTCTGGCACTCAGTCATTATGATAATGAAGATGTTCAATTGGAGTTTGTAAGAAACTCTGAGAACGTCTCTGAAGTTACATTGTCACTTGAGGGTGTCTCATGCGCGGCTTGTGCATGGCTCATCGAGAAACAAGTCTCTTCAAAACAAGGTGTGGGTAGTATTTGTGTGAATACTACCACCAACCGCGCCCTACTTAGCTGGGACAACACGCAAGTGAAATTGAGCGAGTTGTTGTCAGCGATCCATACCCTAGGTTACAAAGCCGCGCCTTTTGAAGCTGATCAACAAGAAGCCGCTTACCACCGCTCGATGAAAAACTACCTATACCGTCTCGGTGTTGCTGGCTTGGCAACTATGCAGGTAATGATGCTTGCGGTTGCACTGTATCTTGAAGTGTTTGGTAACCTCGAACCAGAGTTTAAAAACTACTTCCGCTGGGTAAGCTTGATCTTTGCGACACCTGTATTGCTCTATTCAGCTCTGCCGTTCTACATCAATGCATGGCGCAGTATTAAGGGACGAACACTGGGTATGGATGTACCGGTGTCGATCGCTCTGCTGTTTGCTTACGTAGCAAGCTTAGTGGCAACCGTGACAGAGAAAGGAGAAGTCTTCTTCGAATCTATCTCGATGTTCACCTTCTTCCTACTGCTTGGTCGTTTCTTAGAGATGAGAGCACGTCGTAAAGCAGCGGCTGCGAGTGGAAACCTGCTTAAGCTCGTTCCTGCAATGGCGACAACGCTAGACGGCGAGCAAGTGCCAGTTAAAACCCTAAAAGTAGGCGATAAGATTCGCGTACTGCCAGGCGAACATATCCCTGCAGATGGCAAAGTACTTTCTGGCCGAGTTCATATTGATGAATCTATGCTGACTGGTGAATCTATCCATGTCGTGAAAAACGAAGGTGATACTGTTTATGCTGGTACGTTAAATGGTGATGAATCGTTTGAATTGGAAGTGATGACATCAAAAGCGGACTCTGTAATCTCTAATATTGTTCGTCTGCAAGATGAGGCGCAGTTATCTAAGCCTCGTATTGCAGAAATTGCCGATATTGTGGCTCGTTACTTTGTTGCAGTTATCTTGGTCATCTCCTTCGGTACTTGGTTCTACTGGCATCAAACACGACCAGAAGACGCATTCTGGATCATGTTGTCTGTGCTGGTTGCGACTTGTCCATGTGCTCTTTCACTGGCGACACCAACTGCAATTACTTGTTCAACGTCCCGTATGGGCAACTTTGGCATTTTACTGCGTAAAGGTCACGTATTCGAAACTTTGTGTAAAGTGAACCACTTGATCATCGATAAGACCGGTACATTGACTGAGGGTGATATTCGTATCAGCCGTGTGGAAACTTTCTCAGAGCTTGATAAAGAGACGTGTTTAAAAGTGGCTGCGAGTCTAGAACAGCATGCTAACCACCCTATTGCGAAAGCATTCAAAACTCACGTGTCTGATGATGTTGAAGTCAATTCCGTAAACAACGTTATTGGTTCGGGTATCACCGGTGAGTGGAACGGTCAAGAGGTGGCGATCGGTAGTAGTGAGTTTATTCTTGGTGAAGCTCAACCGACGCAAAGCAACGGCATCTATTTATCGATGGCTGGACGTCATATCGCCACCTTCACTTATGAAGATCCGATTCGTAAAGAAAGCATTGAGTTCATCCAAAAGTTCAAAGAAGCGGGCATTAAAACTACTCTGCTGACGGGGGACTCCTTGATTAACGCGAAGCCTGTTGCTGAAGAAATCGGTATTACCGACATCGTTGCGAATGCTAAGCCTGAGGATAAGCTTGCTTACCTTAACTCTCGTGATGAAAAAGATATTACCATGATGGTCGGCGACGGTATTAACGATGCGCCTATTCTTGCGGGTGCTCACCTGTCTGTCGCTATGGGCGGCGGAACAGATGTAGCAAAAGCCTCTGCAGACATGGTTTTATTGGGCGACAAGCTTGATAGATTACTCAAGTCCCGTACATTGGCGCTAAAAACGCGTAAGATAATCCGCGAAAACCTAGCATGGTCATTGGGATATAACCTACTCATCCTTCCATTGGCTGTAGCGGGTTTGGTTGCTCCATACATTGCCGTTGTTGGCATGTCTGCAAGCTCTATTATTGTTGTGTCTAATTCGTTAAGGCTTTTAAAAGAGCAAGGTAAATAATGGAAAGTTTATACATCCTGATTCCCATTGCGATTGTACTGGTGTGTATCGCTGTTGGTATTTTTCTATGGGCCGTTAAGAGCGAACAGTTTGAAGACCTTGAGCGTCAAGGTCACAACATTTTGTTTGATGAAGACGAAAAGGCCCATGCTCACTCTGACAGCAAGCCTGTTAAGAATGATAAAGCCAATACAGAAAGCCCAACTAACCTAGATAAAAAGAACGATGACGCCTGATTGGATCGGAGCCTTTGTTGTCGGTTTGATCGGCGCTGGCCACTGCATGGGAATGTGTGGTGGCATTGCGTCGCTCCTTTCAATCGGCAACACCAAACCTTCCCCGGTTATTCCCCTACTTTACAACCTTGGTCGCCTACTCAGCTATGCCGTTATTGGTGGTGTGATCGGTGGTGCTATATCTTCAATCGGTCAACTTAGCGATTTCAACGCGCTACTGAATTGGCTTCGTTTGTTCGCTGCCATCTTTATGATCATTTTGGGCCTGTATATCGGTAAGTGGTGGTTTGGCTTGCTGTTCTTTGAGAAGGTCGGCCAGAAGCTGTGGCGTTATATTTCACCAGTCGGTAAGTCTTTCCTTCCACTCAAGCATCCAAGCCACGCTCTGCCGTTTGGTTTCATTTGGGGTTGGTTACCGTGTGGTCTGGTCTACTCTATGCTGACCTGGGCGGCTGTGTCAGGCAGTTGGTATAATGGAGCAGGAATTATGCTCGCATTTGGCTTAGGAACGCTTCCTGCGATGCTGACGGTTGGTATGGGTGCTAGCTTCCTCAAGAAATTGCAACAAGCTGACTTATTTCGTCAACTCGGTGCGATTTTAATCCTGATTTACGGTTTCTACACCGGATATATGGCACTGCAGCTCATGATTTATACCGTATAGCCATTCTTTAAATCCGGTTTTTTTACTACCCAACTGGATAAAGGAATGCTAAAATATTGACGTATATCAAATAGTGAAAGATTGTTATGATTTCTGAAAAGCCTGTAACGAAACGTGTCCAATCTGGTGGCTGTGCGATCCATTGCCAGGATTGTAGTATTAGCCAACTTTGTATTCCGTTCACTTTGAATGAATCTGAACTTGATCAGCTTGATCAGATCATTGAGAGAAAAAAGCCTATTCAAAAAGGCCAAGAGTTATTTAAAGCCGGTGACGAGCTTAAATCTCTCTATGCTATTCGCTCTGGAACGATCAAGAGTTACACGATTACCGAGCAAGGTGACGAGCAGATTACTGCATTCCACCTAGCGGGCGATCTTGTTGGCTTTGATGCGATTACTGGTGACCTACACCCTAGTTTCGCACAAGCACTAGAAACTTCTATGGTATGTGAAATCCCATACGAGATTCTTGATGACCTATCAGGAAAAATGCCTAAGTTGCGTCAGCAAATTATGCGTCTGATGAGTAACGAGATTAAAGGCGACCAAGAAATGATTCTGCTTCTTTCTAAGAAGAATGCGGAAGAGCGTCTTGCTGCATTCCTTTACAACCTTTCAACTCGATTCTCTCAACGCGGTTTCAGCCCGCGTGAGTTCCGCTTAACGATGACTCGTGGCGATATTGGTAACTACCTAGGTTTAACGGTTGAAACTATTAGCCGTCTTTTAGGTCGTTTCCAGAAAGCAGATATCCTTAGCGTTAAAGGCAAATATATCACTATCGAAGATCACGATGCGCTGATGGAACTTGCTGGCGTTTCAAAAGAATAGTCTAGATATCAATGATGTAGTTCAATAATGAGCTACATCATGTTTCTCCCTTAAAACCTCTTTTATTTCTCTTAATCTCTCCATAACTACGCTACATTATTTATATGTTCGGTCTGAAAAGTAGGCTTAGTTATGAGTATCTATAACAAAATTTTAGTTGTCGCAGACATTAATCACGATGAGCAACCTGCTCTAGTTCGTGCTATCCAACTTGCTAAGAAAAGCACCTCAACAAGCCACATCACTTTCTTTTTGTCTATCTACGATTTCTCGTATGAAATGACATCTATGCTCTCTGTCGATGAAAGAGACGCGATGCGTAAAGGCGTTATCCATCAGCGTGAAATCTGGATGAATAAAGTTGCACAGCCTTACCTAGACGATTCTATTGAATTTAATGTTCAAGTGGTTTGGCATAACCGCCCTTATGAAGCCATCATTGCCGAAGTTTATAGCGGTGGTCACGATATTTTGATTAAGGGTACGCGCAAGCACGATACTTTGGAATCAGTTATCTTCACACCAACTGATTGGCACCTATTGAGAAAATGTCCTAGCCCTGTACTGCTTGTTAAAAACGATTTTTGGCCAGAGCACGCAAAAATTTATGCGTCCGTTCATGTGGGCTCAGAGACGGAAGCACACCTAGAGCTCAACGATACTATGGTTGATCGACTCCTTGAGATAACAGGTCGTCTGGATGCGGAACCTTTCTTAGTTAACGCTTACCCAGTCACTCCGGCAAATATAACGATTGAGCTGCCTGAGTTTGACCCAACCTCTTACACTGATGCGGTTCGCGGTCATCACTTAACGGCGATGAAGGCGCTGCGTCAGAAGCATGGTATGTGTGAAGAGCAGACCGTTGTTGAGCAAGGCTTGCCTGAAGATGTCATTCCACGTGTTGCGTCTGAGAACAACGCTGCGATGGTGATCTTGGGTACAACCGGTCGTACGGGGCTATCTGCGGTGTTTATTGGTAATACGGCGGAGCATGTTATCGATAAGATTAACTGTGATGTGCTGGCTCTTAAGCCATCTGGTTACGTTAGCCCGCTAGACCCTAACCTTTCGAAAGGTTAATGCGTTTAAGCAGACGAACTTAACTGCAAGTTCAACTCATAAAAAAACGCCTCAAGCATTGCTTGAGGCGTTTTTGTTTGTCTGTTGTAGATGCATTTATTGCTCTACAACGATTGTTCGTTTTATACGTTCGTTACGTCGATGAACATTGACTCATCGATGTTAGAAGATGAAATTTCAGCTTCTTGGAATTCGTACTCTTCACGCTCACCGCTACGGTCTAGTGGAAGGTTTACGAAGTCAAACAGTTCGCGGTCAGCCAGCTGGCTTGGGCTAACGTTTTGAATTGATTTAAAGATTTTCTCAACACGGCCTGGTGTCTTCTTGTCCCAATCAATCAGCATTGCTTTAATGCTTTGACGTTGTAGGTTTTCTTGTGAACCACATAGGTTACAAGGAATGATTGGGAACTCTTTGTGTTCAGCGTATTTGATTAGGTCTGTTTCACGACAGTAAGTCAGTGGACGAATAACAACGTTACGACCATCATCAGAACGCAGCTTAGGTGGCATCGCCTTTAAACGAGCGCCGTGGAACATGTTAAGGAACATAGTTTCAACGATGTCGTCCATGTGGTGACCAAGAGCGATCTTAGTCGCGCCAATCTTCTCAGCGAATGAGTACAAAGTACCACGACGCAGACGAGAACATAGGCCACATGTTGTTTTACCTTCAGGAATCTTCTCTTTAACTACTGAGTACGTATCTTTATCTACGATGTAGTAAGGAATATTCAGCGTTTCAAAGTATTCAGGAAGAATGTGTTCAGGGAACCCAGGTTGTTTTTGATCTAGGTTTACCGCAACAACATCAAACTTGATTGGTGCTGCTTCACGTAAACGTAGCAAAATATCTAGCATCGCAAATGAATCTTTACCGCCACTGATACATGCCATTACCACATCATTCTCTTCGATCATGTTGTAGTCGATGATGGCATTTCCAACATTTCTTCTCAGACGTTTCTGAAGTTTGTTGAATTCTAGTACTTCTTTTCTATTATCGTTTTGGTTCATTGCGACTCTCACACCGTCGTATTACCGACTGTAGATTGCTAGTGGGACTGTTTTAGGGCGTGGATTATACGGATTTTTATTTGATGTTGAAATAGTAACGGCAGGATAAACAAGTCGACTGGTTGAAAGATTCCACTTTATCTAGTGAGAAGTACTCATCTTTAACAAAAAATGAGCTTAAAACGTGCAAACTACGAAAGTTGCAGGAAAAGAAAAGCAGCCAAACTTGGTTTGAGTTGGCTGCTTTTCGATGTGTTGCTTAGATAATGCCGTGTGGTCTATCGCCTAACTCAAGGTTATTGAGCTGGAATGTAAGGCAACACACGAGTTGTGGCTTCTGGTAACGTGATGCTGTCACTTCCGTTGAGCTCTTCTAGTGTGAACTTAGCGCGCCCTTGAGTAATTGGGATCTGCTTACCATTAGAAAGCGTGATGTTACCTTCAAGCTTGTTCGCGAATTCAAGCGTTAACCCTTGGATGTCCGGTGTGAACCAGCTTGAGAACATGCCACTGACGTCTTCTAACATTGCTTGCATCTGCGGTAATAGGTTTTCTAGCTGTGCAACCTCAACCGTTGCTGCTAAAGGTGCTTTAGTCATAACAACTAAAGAGTATGCACACTCTTGCTCTTTTGTTTGTACAAAAATAAGCGGGTTTGCTGAACGAAGATTTTGGTCAACAGGAAGCAATAGCTCATTAGCTGGAGAGACTTTCAGCTCTTCATAGTGCTCTTCTTTTTCCATCCATGCTTTGCTTATATGACAGGTTGTTTGGGCTTGCTGATCGACAAAGAAGACTGCAACTTTTACGTCATCATGCCCTTCTTTGGTGTTGTTTTTAAGCTGTGTGTAAAGCTTAGAATAGGTAAACATGTATTCTTGCGCTGCAGCAGGTAAAGAGATCCCTAGGCTTAGAGAAGCTAATAAAGCGAGTGCTGTCTTTTTCATTGTTATAGTCTTGTCGAAGTTGAGCGTTTATAAATAGAAGAGCAGCCAATGAGCTGCTCTTTATGCGATGTTATTTGGTCAAACTTACCGTTTAAGCTCACCAAATGACTATCAAATCGAGTTACTTTTTCCAGTATACCTCGTTGTGACGGATCATAGCTTGTAAATCAGTCACATAGTCTGAACCTCGCTCAGAATATTTTAGCAAGCCGTTGGTAAGCTCTGTTGCGGTTTTAGTCGTTAGCAGATCGTCGCCCTTTGCCGCCAGTTTTGCACGAATCGCTCTTAGGTCTGCGTAAGCGCGGTTTCGGTTCAGGTTCATGAAGTAACGATGCACAGATTCTTGGCTAGAAGAGAAAGTCGCAACCTCGTGAGAGCTACCTTCGTTACGTTGTAGCGGAACTAGCCCACAACCTTTGGTGTAACACCAATGACCAAAATAGTTATTCGCCTTAGTGGCGAAACGCGATGTGCCCCAAGCTGATTCATTTGCCGCTTGAGTTAATACAAGCGCTTCAGGTAACACGTTTACACGATTCAACATTTCTGTTAGCCAAGAATCATCTAAGCCCGATGAAGGCACAGGAAGGCTATACAGCTTCCCTAGTCTCTTTGCGTATGACGCGTCTTCAGAATCAACATTGCTCAATCCTGTTTCTGAAAGCTTGGTTAGAAACGCACGTTCTTTAGTGATTCGCTTGTTTTCGATATTGATACTTGGGCGAAGATAAGAAAAGAAGGTGTCTTTCTTTTCATTTACATCTTCAATACCTGCGAAGTCTGGCTTATCAGAAGAGACGGTCAAGTCACCAAAGCTTTGCTCTGAGTCTGGGGCCGCTTGACCTGCTCGCCTGCGCTCTTCCTCTTGTTGGTATAGCATTGGGCCAACTAACGAGATTGAGCCAACTAAGGCTAATGCTGTCACTTTTAGCGCAAGTGATTTACTTGCGCTTGATTTAGAGTTGTTATGCATCGAATACCTGTGGGTCTTTGTTATTGCTACCGTTATGGTCGTCGTCACTCTTCGGTCTGTCTGACGCAATCAGTTTGAGTTTAATGCCAAACATCTCGCGGTAAAGAATGCCTTTCACGTGGAAGAAGAAAGGTAAAACGAAGATAAGACCAATGCCGTACATCATTGCCGCGACGATGAACATCAGCATTACTAATAGGTAGATAGAAGCAACTGTGAAGATTTTCTTGTTTACAGCACGCAGAGAAAGCAGCAGCGATTGCATTGGTGGTACTTTCTTATCGCAAATCAACAGGATTGAGTGGCTGAATGCAAGCGAGAAGTAAATCGACAGAAACGGCAGAATCATACCTGCAATACCTTGAAGCATCAGGCTGAACAGAGTTACAAGGATGACTGGAATCGTAAACTGTAGACCTTTGCCAATGTGGCGAACTTTAGTCTGTAGACCAGCAGCATGGCTCATCGCCATCAAACAGATACCTGCATAGATAGGTGCGCTGATAACTTCATAGCTGAAATTGGCAATGAAGATCGACTCAACGATCTGCGGAGTAAAAGCCTCAGGATCGATAACGGCGTCTAGAATAACAGCTGGGTCACCTAGCTGGAGTTTTAACGCAATATAGAAGATAGCCAGTTGCACGAACATCAGAGCAACTATTGCCGGCGAAAACGAAAGAAAGTGACTTACCGTATGTTTCCATGCCTCTTGGAATACAGCCGTTGCTTTGAGCTCATAATCGCCAGAAAGTGCACGGTCGATACTACCGCCCAAATTAAAATCTTTTTCGATGTTGTTGTTCATAGTGATACCTAGGTGCGCCAATTAAACTGAGCCACCTAACTTATTGATAAAAAATTACCTTCATTATACTCATATGTCGGATACAAACTAAAATATGAATCTGTAACAAGGCTTGCTTTTGCGTCTTAATGGTTAATAATTAGACACTTGTTGGGCGTAAACCCAGTAAATAACAGTATGGTAAAGGATGTTTACTTTTACCTGCGAAATTTTTTATCTTCGAATGGTAAAAAATGCTTTGATTTCACGTTTTTGGTGATTATGATGCGCGCCTCAAAGGTGTATAACAACAGGTTCTCAAACAGAACCAAGGTGGAGAAAAACAGACGTTGAACGCTAAAAAATCAGTAGGAAAACCAGTAGTACAGCTAACTGGTATTAGTAAAAGCTTCGATGGTAAGGAAGTCATCGGCAATCTTGATCTAAACGTAAATCATGGTGAGTTTCTCACGATTTTAGGCCCATCAGGTTGTGGTAAAACAACGGTACTAAGAATGATTGCGGGTTTTGAAACGGCAGATAGTGGTCAAATACTACTAGCTGAACAGAACGTAACCCACGTCCCTGCTGAACAAAGGCATGTTAACACTGTATTCCAAAGCTATGCCCTATTCCCACATATGACCGTTTTCGAAAATGTGGCATTTGGCTTACGCATGCAGAAAGTTCCAAACAGCGAGATTGAACCTCGTGTAATGGAAGCTTTAAAAATGGTGCGCCTAGAACAGATGGCACAAAGAAAACCACACCAGCTTTCTGGTGGTCAACAGCAACGTATCGCAATCGCTCGTGCTGTCGTTAATAAGCCTAAAGTTCTTTTATTGGATGAATCTCTATCTGCTCTGGATTACAAACTTCGTAAACAGATGCAAATCGAGCTTAAACAACTTCAGCGCCAGCTTGGTATCACGTTCATTTTTGTAACGCACGACCAAGAAGAAGCACTGTCGATGTCTGACCGTATTATCGTTATGCGTGACGGCGTGATTGAGCAAGACGGAACACCAAGAGAGATTTACGAAGAGCCTAAGAACCTTTTTGTAGCTCGCTTCATTGGTGAAATTAACGTATTCGATGCGACAGCGACATCTCGTTTAGATGAAAAACGCATTGTTGCGACAATTGAAGGTGAAGAGTCGATTATCTACCACGATAAAGACATCACCTCTGGTCAAAAACTGCAGGTATTGTTTCGCCCTGAAGATCTTCGTATTGAAGAGATTAAAGAGTCTGAGCAACGCGGTATTGTTGGCCACATTGTCGAGCGTACCTACAAAGGCATGACTTTAGATTCAGTTGTGGAACTAGAATCTGGCATGCGCGTAATGGTAAGCGAATTCTTCAACGAAGATGACCCTGATGTTGATCACTCACTGGGCCAAAAAGTTGCAGTAACTTGGGTTGAGAGCTGGGAAGTGGTATTAGAAGATGAGCAAGAAGTTTAATTTACAAAACGCGATTGTTGCTTTAATCACAGGTTGGTTGGTGCTGTTCGTGATGATTCCAAACATCATGATCATCGGTACCAGCTTCTTAACTCGTGACGAGGCAAACTTGATCGAGATGACCTTCACTCTCGACAACTACATCCGTTTGGCCGACCCGCTGTATTTTAAAGTGCTGATGCACTCTTTCTATATGGCTATTATCGCGACGCTATTGTGTTTGATTATTGGCTACCCGTTTGCCTACATCGTGGCAAAAATGCCGGAGAAATGGCGCCCTTTCATGCTGTTTTTGGTGATTGTGCCATTCTGGACGAACTCTTTAATTCGTACCTACGGCTTGAAGATTGTACTGGGTACTCAAGGTGTCTTAAACAAAAGCTTACTAGCGCTAGATATCATCGATAAGCCGCTGCGTATTATGTACACAGAGACGGCAGTGATGATCGGATTGGTGTATATCCTACTGCCATTCATGATTCTTCCGTTGTATTCAGCGATTGAAAAACTTGATGACACGTACCTAGAAGCAGCAAAAGACTTAGGCGCAAACAAGCTTCAAACCTTGTTGAAAGTTGTTCTACCGTTAACGATGCCTGGCATCATCGGTGGTTGTTTATTAGTACTTCTTCCTGCGTTAGGCATGTTCTACATCTCTGACTTGCTAGGCGGCGCTAAGAACTTGCTGATTGGTAACGTGATTAAGAGCCAAGTACTCAACGCCCGAGACTGGCCGTTTGGCGCGGCAACGAGTATTGCGCTGACGGTTGCAATGGCAATTATGCTTTATGCCTACTACCGAGCAGGCAAGCTATTGAATAAGAAGGTGGAGCTAGACTAATGGGTCGCACAGTTAAGTTCAGCTTTATGGCGCTGGTATACGCTTTTCTATACCTACCTATTATCGTGTTGATTGCGAACTCATTTAATGCCAACAAGTTTGGTATGAAATGGGGTGGCTTCACCACCAAATGGTATGACGCACTAATTAACAACGACAGCCTAATGCAGGCTGCGTGGCACTCGATTAACGTAGCGGTATTCTCAGCAACAGCCGCTACGATTGTCGGCAGCCTGACAGCCGTAGCCCTATTCCGTTACCAATTTAAAGGTAAAGGCGTAGTCAATGGCATGTTGTTTATCGTAATGATGTCACCAGATATCGTAATGGCAATCTCGTTACTGGCTCTGTTCTTGGTAATGGGTGTGCAACTAGGCTTCTTTACCCTACTTGCTGCGCACATTACGTTCTGTTTGCCGTTTGTTGTTGTAACGGTGTACAGCCGCTTGAATGGCTTCGATGTGAAAATGCTTGAAGCAGCAAAAGATTTAGGTGCGAGTGAATGGACGATTCTAAAACAGATCATCCTGCCTCTTGCTAAGCCTGCGGTTGCTGCGGGTTGGTTGTTGAGCTTCACACTGTCTTTGGACGATGTGATCATCAGCTCTTTCGTAACCGGTCCAACGTATGAAATCTTGCCACTGAAGATTTACTCTATGGTTAAAGTAGGTATCTCTCCAGAGGTCAATGCCCTAGCAACAGTGATGTTAGTGGTGTCGCTAATACTGGTGATTATTTCTCAGTTGTTAGCGAGAGAGAAAATTAAGTAAGCCTCCTACTCTTTAACGAGGTTGACTTGATAAGAAGTTGAGAAACTTCATGTTCTACAAAAAGTGTTAATCATAAACAGAATGGTAAATTGCCATTCTGTTTTTCTATCTACTGCCTTAGGGCAACGTTTAGTTTGGAGCTAACGTCAATGAAAAAATGGGCTACTCTATTAGCTGGTAGTGCATGTGCGCTTTCAATGTTATCTGCACCGTCTTTTGCGAAAGATAACAAAGAATTGGTATTCATGAACTGGGGACCTTACATCAACAGTGAGATCCTAGAAAAGTTCACCGATGAAACTGGCATCAAGGTGATTTACTCGACTTACGAGTCGAACGAAACCTTGTACGCAAAGCTAAAAACACACAACAAAGGCTATGACCTGGTTGTGCCGTCGACTTACTTCGTATCTAAGATGCGCGACGAAGGTATGCTACAAAAGATCGACAAATCGAAGTTGAACAACTTCAAAAATCTGGACACAAACTACTTGGATAAGCCATACGATCCAAACAACGACTACTCTATCCCACACGTTGTTGCGATCACTGGTCTTGCTGTGAACACAGACATGTACGATCCAGAAGATTTTCAGAGCTGGGCTGATTTATGGAAGCCTGAGCTTGAAGGTCAACTGATGATGATGGATGACACTCGTGAAGTGTTCCACATTGCTCTACGCAAGTTAGGTTACTCAGGCAACACAACTAACGAGAAAGAGATCGACGAAGCGTACGCTGAGCTACAAAAGCTAATGCCAAATGTTCTAGTATTTAACTCAGACAACCCTGGCGCACCATACATGTCTGGTGAAGTTGGCCTTGGTATGCTTTGGAACGGTTCTGCAGCAGCGGCTCAAAACGAAGGTTTACCAATTAAACTGGTATTCCCTAAAGAAGGCGGCATCGGTTGGGTTGATAACTTTGCAATCAGCTCTGGCGCAACAAACGTAGAAGCGGCTCACAAGATGATCGACTTCCTACTGCGCCCAGAAATCGCTGAGCAAATTTCTCGTGATACTGGCTACCTAACAGCAGTGAAAGCGTCTAACGAGAAGTTCAAAGACAGCCCGGCTCTGTTCCCGTCTCAAGAAGACCTTGATCGTGTTGAATGGCAAGCTGCGGTTGGCGATAAGACAGTGAAGTACGAAGATTACTTCATGAAGCTTAAAGCGGGTCAATAACTGTTTTGTTTGATTAGTCTCATTCGATAATCAACAAGTTAAAAATAAGAATATCAATGAATAGGCAGCTTAGGCTGCCTATTTTATTTCATCACTGCTATAATATAGCGCGATTTTTCGAAATCCATTTACTTTGGGTTCACTACCCAGCTTCAAATCAAACAAATGAACGGAACAGTAATGAAAAAAACACTGTATACCGGCGCATTGTGTGCTGCTACTTTACTTTCTACATCCTCTTTCGCAGCTGACCAAGAACTGTATTTTTACAACTGGTCTGAATATATTCCAAATGAAGTGCTAGAAGACTTCACAAAAGAGACGGGCATTAAAGTTTATTACTCTACTTACGAGTCTAACGAAAGCATGTACGCTAAGTTAAAAACTCAAGGTACGGGTTATGACCTAGTTGTTCCTTCTACTTACTTCGTTTCTAAGATGCGTAAAGAAGGTATGCTTCAAGAGCTTGATAAAACCAAGCTAAGCCACTTTGCTGATTTGGATCCAAACTACTTAGATAAGCCATTTGACCCAAGCAACAACTACTCTATCCCATACATTTGGGGTGCAACGGGCATTGGTATCAACTCAGACATGCTAGACAAATCTTCAGTGAAAAACTGGGGCGACCTGTGGGATACACAGTGGGAAGGTCAGCTGATGATGATGGACGACTCTCGTGAGGTTTTCCACATCGCACTATCTAAACTGGGTTACTCTCCAAACACAACTAACCCAGAAGAGATCAAAGAAGCCTACGAAGAACTTCGTAAGCTAATGCCAAACGTATTGGTATTTAACTCAGATTTCCCAGCGAACCCTTACCTTGCTGGTGAAGTGTCTCTTGGTATGCTTTGGAATGGCTCTGCTTACATGGCACGCCAAGAAGGCGCAACCATTGATATCATCTGGCCAGAGAAAGGCGCTATCTTCTGGATGGACAGCCTAGCGATTCCTTCAGGTGCAAAGAATATCGAAGCAGCTCATAAAATGATCGACTTCCTTCTTCGTCCAGAGAACGCAGCTAAGATTGCTCTAGAGATCGGTTACCCGACTCCAGTGAAGACTGCTTACCCTCTTCTTCCAAAAGAGTTTGCTGAAGACAAGAACGTTTTCCCACCACAATCAGTGATGGATAACGGCGTATGGCAAGATGAAGTTGGTGAAGCTAGCGTCATTTATGACGAGTACTTCCAAAAACTAAAAGTAAATAACTAAGTTTGTTACTGATTGGTGACTAAAGCGGCGTAAGCCGCTTTATTTTTATCTACACTTTATATAGGATTATATTAAACCGTATAAAGTTCGATTTAATATGCCTGCGAACCCTATTTTACTGATTGTGACTCTGATGCTTGTGGCGTCATTTTTGATGTTAGCCTTGAGCTCGTTCATCCACATAGATTCTAATTACGACCTATTTTTCGAAACCAACACCCTCGTGATTACGATGTATATCTATTACGTTGCTCGTCACGCCATTCGCCCGCACAAAATCCTTCGCTATGGTGCTCTGCTACTCATCTTTAACCTATTTTATGATGTCACCACTGAGCTTAAATACCTCGACGAATGGGCTGACAGAAACGAGTTAATCGACACCTTTCTAGAAGATGGCTTGTTGCAGATAGCCTTCCTACTTCTTGCCTGTGGCATTACTGAACTTACCACTCAATTGAAAGATCAAAGTAATCAAGATGAGCTAACGGGTTTATACAATCGTAAAAAGTTCGATGCAATCAAACTGAAAGAGTTCGAGCTGATCTACTTCGATTTAGATGGATTGAAAAAGGTGAATGACCGCAAAGGCCACAAAGTTGGTGACTTAATGATTGTGCGTTTCTCTCAAGCACTAAGCCAAACCGTTGTGGAAGATGAAATGGTATTTCGTGTCGGTGGTGATGAGTTTGTCGCGACTGCGCAATTGGGGCGTGGTGGTGAGTTCGTGAGCCAAGTCAGTAACCTGCTTCATGGTGAAAATATCTCTTTTTCTTACGGTATTGAAGTGACGAATCAAGAGAACTTTCAACAAGCGTTGGAAGAATCAGATAAAGCCATGTATGCGATGAAGGAAGCTCGACGCTCCGTCACTGCAGACGTTTAATCGGCACAAGGCAAGATTTCAAACCGTCAGAAAAACAAAAAGCAAACACCTTTCTGAGCGCTTATTTGCATTCAGACATGTGTTTGCTTCATTCAACAGTGACAGTGTTGATTAAGCGGTTAATGAGCCTCTCTCAACCGACAATAGCTCACTCACCAGTTTTGGTACTTCGATACTGGCTTTGCCGTAGCGCTTTTCTTCAAATTCACTCTCAACCGCACTTGGTTCAAGGTTTATCTCTATCGTGTGTGCGCCATGCATTTTAGCGTCATGTACAAAACCCGCAGCTGGATACACAACACCAGATGTACCAATCGAAATAAACAGATCTGCTTCTTCAAGAGCTGAATAGATGTCACCCATTCTTAGCGGCATTTCACCAAACCAAACGATGTGTGGACGCATTTGTGCCGGGATTTGGCAACAATGACAAAGCTCACCTGTTTCGATATCGTCTTTGTGCTCTACAACTTGATTAGACTCACTGCAACGCGCTTTCAACAATTCACCATGCATGTGAATAATGTTGTTGCTACCGCCTCTCTCGTGCAAGTTGTCGATGTTTTGCGTGATGATAGTAACGCTGCCATCAAGTTTGGCTTCAAGCTCTCCTAGTGCTTTGTGAGCGGCATTCGGCAGGATGCTCTCGCTTTGTAAGCCGTGACGACGTTTGTTATAGAAGGCTTGTACAAGGTCTGGATCTTTTGCGAATCCTTCAGGCGTCGCGACATCTTCGATTTTATGGTTTTCCCATAGCCCGTCTTGTGCTCGGAATGTTTGTATCCCCGACTCCGCAGAAATGCCGGCACCAGTAAGAATTACGATATTTCGATATGGGAAATGCATATAACGTCCTTTTCAATATGTCACTTTGTAACAGCTTAGCACTGTTCAAATTCCAACAATAGTTTTGGGGATTAGACCATAGTCTTACCCAACTGAATTCATTAGCTATTTGTGACATAACTCGCTTGTCGTTTGCCTTTTCTTCTCAAAAATACACTCACACTGATGTCGATAAATGCAAAAAAGCGGCCGGAGCCGCTTAGTATTGATTCAAAGGTAATTTACTTATAGTGATTTAAAAATCACACGACTCATAAAGGCTAGTCTTCATTGATAGAAGAGATCTTATGGATTGAAAGATCCGCACCATTGAACTCGTCTTCTTCGTTTAAGCGCAACCCTGTCATTTTGCTCAATACGCCATATACGATTAACGCGCCTATGAGAGCGACAGCAACACCTGCCACTGTGCCAACCACCTGAGAGGCAAAGCTTACGCCGCCTAGGCCCCAAAAAGCTTGTTGGCCGAAGATACCTGCTGCAATACCACCCCAGGCGCCACATACGCCGTGTAGAGGCCATACACCAAGTACGTCATCGATCTGGGTTTTATTCTGCATGTAAGTGAACAGGTAAACAAACAGTGCGCCTGCTACACCACCAGTAACCAAAGCGCCAAGAGGATGCATCAAGTCTGAACCTGCACAAATGGCTACTAAGCCAGCCAAAGGACCATTGTGAATGAAGCCCGGGTCATTTTTACCTGCAACAAGAGCGGCAAGGATACCACCGACCATTGCCATCAGTGAGTTCATCGCCACCAATCCACTAATACCGTTGATAGCTTGTGCTGACATAACGTTAAACCCAAACCAACCGACACATAAGATCCACGCCCCCAATGCAAGGAAAGGAATGTTTGATGGTGCGAAGTTGGTGTGTTTACCTGCGCGAACGCGGCCTTTACGCATTCCTAAGAAGTAAACTGCAACCAAAGCGATCCAACCGCCAACGCCGTGAACCACGACAGAACCTGCAAAGTCATGGAATCCATAACCAAATTGACCTTCTAGCCAATCTTGGAAGCCAAAGTTACCGTTCCAAATGATGCCTTCGAAAAATGGGTAGACGAAACCAACGGTAAATAACGTTGCAATTAGGATTGGATAGAAACGCGCACGTTCCGCGATACCACCAGAAACAATCGCAGGAATTGCTGCGGCGAAGGTCATTAGGAAAAAGAACTTAACCAATTCATACCCATTACCTTGGGACAATGTTTCTGCATCAGCAAAGAAGTGAGCGCCGTAAGCCACCCAATAGCCGATAAAGAAGTAAGCGATGGCGGAGACACCAAAGTCTGAAAGGATCTTAACCAGCGCATTAACTTGGTTCTTCTTTCGCACAGTACCGACTTCGAGAAAAGCAAAGCCAGCGTGCATCAAGAAGACCATGATCGCGCCGAGTAAGAGGAATAAAGTATCTGAACTTTGGGTAAGGGTTTGTACTGCACTATGAACTTGAGTCACCGTTTCACTCATTAAAGCATTCTCCTTTCGCTTTATCTGATTTGCACTGATATCGTGCGATTCAATATCGTAATTAATTAAAGACTCAACAGTGAACGCAAGATGTGTTCCAAGTGCATGGTGTAATTTTCGTGCAACAGATTTTGTTTTTAAGTCGTTGATTTTGAATGACTAGATATTTAGATGCACTTTTATGGATCTTAAATATCGGAAAAATAACAACACCAACTGCACCAAATAAGGGAGTTGCACCATATTAAGGCGATCGATGAATGGGTCTGAATATAGAGATCGAACGCAACTGACGGCTATGTTTCTAGCTGGAGACCTAAAAACAAAAAGCCCAGTGAAATAATCACTGGGCTTTACTTTTGAGCTTTAGCTAACGCACTGGCGTTACAGGTTTGGTCCTGTAGACGGGTTTTGCGGTAGATTTTGACTTAAACGCTGCATACCTTGATACATGCGGATAAACCAAACCACAATCGCAACCCCACCGAATAACATACCTACATATGGAATGTAGTAAGCGATATCATCGATGATATGGTTTTGATACCAGTAATCGTTCACACCGATTAACACGCCGTTTGAGGTCGCTACCGTTACGATAAGAACCACAAAGAAGGTTAGGTTCAAGAAGAACGAGCGGATCAAGCCATAGTAATGTGTATCAACGACTTCACCGTCTTCGCCTTTATCCAAACGATAGCCCGCATAGATAATTGCGATCACACCAGAGATAAGACAAGTAAATGGTGTGAAACAGCTTAGGATATAAGCAACCCAAATACCTTTATGAGGTTTGTTCATTCTTATTCACCCCTTCACTCTTCTCTGTTGCGACATTAGTGTTTTGTTCAACACCGTTTTTCTCTTGTTCCATTACTTCGTTGTACCAAAGGTCATGGTGCTCTTTCGCCCAGGTTTCATCTACTTCACCCGTTACCATGCCTTCTAGTGCGCCTTCCATACCGAACAGGCCGATATAGATGTGGAACACGAAACCACAGATAAGGATCAGAGCAGCCAACATATGAACTAAGTTTGAAAGCTCCATATCACGGCGAGTTTGACCAAAGATTGGAAAGTCCAATACCAAACCACTGATTGCAGCGACACTACCCATTACGATAAGTAGCCAGAACAGCGCTTTTTCACCGGCATTTGAGAACTCTGCAGACGGGTGAGAACCTTTATGCTTCCCTACCATACCGCCAAGTTTCAAGAACCACTGAATATCCACTTTCTTAAAGATCGATTTACGCCACCATTTGATAAGCACTGCTATCAATAGCACGTAGAAAATCGGACCAATGTAGTTGTGGTACTGCTTTGCCAATAGAATGATAAAGCCCCATAGATCCGTTGGGATGTATGGCTTCAAGAAGTGTTTACCATAAACCAGCATCAAACCACTGAACGCCAGTGTCAGGAAGGTAAACGCCATGCTCCAGTGCAATGCACGATCCAATCGAGACCAACGTTTGATCTTACGACCTGTTCTTGGCGCACTGAGCATCAATGGACCAATCACTACGTACATCAGAGTGACAAAAGCAATACTGCCAAAGATAGCAACGGCACCCGCTGGTGACATCCACTTCTCTTTTAAAATGTACCAAGTTTGACCTGGAGTACTGATGAGTACGCCATGCTCAGGAGACTGAGATGTGGTGTAACCTGATTGTCCATCTCTAACTTGTCGCCAGTAATCCGCACCAGCAAGTTGAACCTCTTCTCTTTCAGCTGAGCTTGCTTGAGTTTGTGATGAGTTCGTCTCAGATGCATGACTCATAGGAGAAAGCATTGTTAGTGCTGCCAACATTGGCAGCACAACAAGGAAGAGACGCTTAAACATTGTAAGCATATGTCTCTCCTACTTAGCTCTTAGTTGCGTCGTAAGACAGGTCATTACCGTCTGTCCAACCCGCGCCTTTGGCACCACGTTCAACAACACGTTGACGGAAAACATCAGAAACTTTCTCTGCGTCGCCCGCAAGCAGTGCTTTGGTAGAACATAGTGAAGCACACATTGGAAGCTTACCTTCAGCAATACGGTTCGCACCGTACTTCTGACGCTCTTCTACAGAACCTGGTTCTGTTTCAGGGCCGCCAGCACAGAAGGTACATTTGTCCATCTTACCGCGCTCACCAAATGCTTCCTGTTTAGGGAATTGAGGTGCGCCAAACGGACAAGCAAACAAGCAGTAACCACAACCGATACAAAGATCTTTGTTGTGAAGCACGATGCCGTCTTCTGTGTGTTCAAAACAGTCTGCAGGACAAACTGCCATACACGGTGCATCAGTACAGTGCATACACGCTACTGAGATTGAGTTTTCACCCGGTTCGCCATCGTTCAATGTCACAACGCGACGACGTTGAATACCCCATTCTAGAGCATCATCATTTTCATTCTTACATGCAGTGACACAACCGTTACATTCGATACAACGCTTGGTGTCACAAAGAAATTTCATTCTAGCCATTTTAAGACTCCTTACGCTTTACGAATATTACAAAGGGTTACTTTCGTTTCCTGCATCAAGGTGACAGGGTCGTAACCATAGGTGGTTGCTGTGTTAGCAGCTTCACCAATAACGTAAGGATCAGTGCCTTCTGGGTACTTAGAACGCAAATCTTCACCTTGGAACTTACCACCGAAGTGGAATGGGATGAACGCCAAACCAGGTTTAACACGACGTGTTACCATCGCTTTCACCTTAATACGGCCCTTCTCTGCACCTTCAACCCAAACATCATCACCGTCTTTGAAGCCGATGTCGTTTGCGTCTTTCGGGTTCACTTCAACGAACATTTCTTGTTGAAGTTCAGCTAGCCATGGGTTTGAACGAGTCTCTTCACCACCACCTTCGTACTCTACCAGACGACCAGAGGTCAGGATAATCGGGTATTCGCCAGATTTGTCTTGCTCTTGAATCGACTTGTAAAGCGTAGGAACACGGAAGATAGCTTCTTTGTCATCCCATGTTGGGTAATCAGCAACTAGGTCACGACGTGGCGTGTACAGTGGCTCACGGTGCAGTGGTACACGGTCTGGGAATGTCCAAACAATCGCACGTGCTTTTGCATTACCAAATGGGATACAACCGTGTTTAATTGCCACACGTTGGATACCACCTGAAACGTCAGTCTTCCAGTTTTTGCCTTCAGCAGACGCTTTCTCTTCTGCAGTTAGATCATCCCACCAACCCAGTTGTTTCAGTAGCTTGTCACTGAACTCTGGGTAACCGTCTTTGATCTCACAGCCTTTCGAGTAGCTGTCTTCAGCAAGTAGGCTTTGACCTTCAAACTCAACACCGAAACGAGTACGGAAGTTACCGCCACCTTCAGCGACAGTCTTAGACGTATCGTAAAGGATGTGTGTACCTGGGTGTTTCATTTCTGGAGTGCCCCAACATGGCCAAGGTAGACCGTACGTCTCGCCGTTTGCTGGGCCGCCTTCTGCTTCTAGAGACGTTTTGTGGAACGTGTGCCAGTTTTGTTGGTGCTCTTTCAAGCGCTCTGGGCTTTGACCTGTGTAACCGATCGTCCACATACCTTTGTTGAATTCACGAGTGATGTCTTCAATCAATGGTTGGTTGTTCTCAACACGAATGTTTTTGAACAGCTGATCAGAGAAACCAAGCTTCTTAGTCAGAAGATACATGATTTCATGGTCAGGTTTAGATTCGAACAGAGGCTCAACGACTTTGTCACGCCATTGTAGAGAACGGTTTGACGCCGTTACACTGCCGTAGGTTTCAAATTGAGTCGTTGCTGGTAGTAGGTAAACGCCGTCTGTACGATCGTTCATTACCGCTGCAACCGTTGGGTATGGGTCAACAATAACCATCATATCCAGCTTCTGCATCGCCTTCTTCATCTCTGGACCACGAGTCTGAGAGTTCACCGCGTGACCCCAGTAGAACATGGCACGGATGTTTTCGCGTTGACGAATCTTGTCTTTGTCTTCAAGTACGCCATCAACCCAACGAGATACAGGAATACCTGCACTGTTCATTGGTTTTTGACCACCGTATGCGTTGTCGTCGAAACGGCCTTTCACCCAGTCAAAGTCGATATCCCAAACTTTTGACCAGTGACGCCAAGAACCTTCAGACAAGCCGTAGTAGCCCGGAAGTGTGTCAGAAAGTACGCCAAGGTCAGTTGCGCCCTGTACGTTATCGTGACCACGGAAGATGTTTGCACCGCCGCCTGATTTACCGATGTTACCTAGTGCAAGCTCAAGTACACAGTAAGCACGTGTGTTGTTGTTACCAGTCGTGTGCTGAGTACCACCCATACACCAAACGATACAACCCGGACGGTTTTCAGAAAGTAGTTTTGCTGTGTGGTATACGTCTTTTTCACTAACACCAGTTACACGTTCAACTTCTGCAGGGGTCCATTTCGCCACTTCTTCACGGATCTCGTCCATGCCGAATACACGTTGTTTAATGAACTCTTTGTCTTCCCATTGGTTTGCGAAGACGTGCCATAACACACCCCAGATAAACGCAACGTCAGAACCTGGACGAAGAGAAACGTAGTGATCTGATTTCGCAGCAGTACGCGTACGACGAGGATCCGCAACAACGATCTTACAGTTGTTTTTCTCTTTCGCGATCAAGATGTGTTGCATCGCTACTGGGTGAGCTTCTGCAGGGTTTGAACCAATGAACAGCATCGATTTACAGTTGTGCATGTCATTGAACGAGTTTGTCATTGCACCGTAACCCCAAGTGTTTGCAACACCGGCTACTGTGGTTGAGTGACAAATACGCGCTTGGTGGTCAACGTTGTTCGTGCCCCAAAGCGATGCCATCTTACGGAATGCGTAAGCTTGCTCGTTACTGTGTTTCGCACTACCTAGGAAGTAAACTGAATCAGGGCCAGACTCTTTACGAAGTTCTAGCGCTTTGTTACCGATCTCTTCAATCGCTTGTTCCCAAGAAAGCTTCTTCCACTTACCGCCTTCCAATTTCATTGGGTACTTAAGACGACGTTCACCGTGGCCGTGCTCACGAAGTGCTGCACCTTTCGCACAGTGTCCACCAGCGTTGAATGGGTGATCGAACGCAGGCTCTTGACCTGTCCAAACACCGTTTTGAACTTCAGCGTAAATACCACAGCCCACAGAACAGTGAGAACAGATAGTACGTTTTACTTCTGTTTTCGCTTCTGGATCGACTGATTTAGCCTGTGCTTTCTTCATCATGCCTGGTGCAAATAGACTTGCGCCTACGACTGCGCCACCAGCAGCTAATGAAGTATTTTTCATGAAGGCACGTCGAGACACACCTAGCTGATTGGTTTCTTTGCTCACACTATCGGAGCGTTTGACAAGTTTCATCCGTTATCTCCTAAAGTGTGTCGTAGTAATCGCGAATGTGTTGCGTTTCACGATAGCCAGTCTTCTTCACGTCTTCTTTCGAAATTTCAACAGTTTCTGAAGCGGTTGCCACTTTAGTTGTACCAGCGACAACGGCACCAGCAACGGCTGCAGTCGTCAAGCCTTTGAGTAGATCCCTACGGCTTGTGTTTATATCTTTATTATCTTTCATCATTGCTTCCTTACCTTACGGTAGATCTTTTTTTGGAGGCTTAATGCCCCTCTATCGATATAATCGCGTACTGCTCGATTACTCGTAATCAGTGACGTTTTTCACATCAATCTTTAATTTGTGCTTACTGCTTTTTGTATTCACGCTAAAACGCACTTGTTCTAACGTTAAGAATGCTTCACAAAGCTGAGCGGCTGATTTGTAGAAGTTCGCGCTTTCTGCCCCTTCAAGCTGACGCGTGAAAGAGTTGAACCAAGGACCAAGGTGCTTATTGAATACCGCTTGTTGCAGTGCTTCTTCCTCAGCCGTTAGCATCGCCATCACTTCACAAAGTGCCGCGATGTGATCTTCTGGCTCTTTCACTTGATCATCACGTTCAATGCCTAGAAGCTCTAAATCATGACGAATGTCAGCCAACGGTTTTTCCATCATGGCGCCTGTGCGATGCCAAGAACCAAACGGAACGACCTCTCCGCGACCAATGCCGATGAACAGGTCTTGATATTCATCTTCCAGTGCTTCGCGGTTTGATTCTGTTGCTGCTTGTTGAATGGCAATCCAAGCTTTCTGCATTGCGCTTTCAGACGCTTCAATATCGAGCGTTTTTAGAAAGTCGATCACCTCTTCAGAAGGTGCGCTACGAAACAGTGCAGAAAGAACCAAGTAGATCTCAGTTCTTAGTGTCTGTTCTTGTGCCTGATCCAAATTCGTTTCCAAGGCTAACTCCTAGTATTTCAATTGTTTCAATGGGTCTTGAGCCATTGAATCGAACATATCCACTACACGACAGTCTTCACACATCGCAATACGATTAATCGCTGCTTCATCTGAAAAATGAGAGTGACCGCGTAACTTGTTCTGTAGCATGTCAATCATAGACTGAGGTGCGAATGGTTTATGGCAACGTACACATTCAGCTGCTTTCTCTTCATTAATCACAACCGCTTTCTGACGCTCTTCTTTCACCCAGTTCATACGAGGCGTAAGAGTCAGAACATTTTCAGGACATGCCTTTTCACACAGGCCACATTGAATACAGTCTTGTTCTACAAACTTAAGTGATGGAGAAGCTCCGTCGGTATGAAGTGCACGTGTCGGACATACAGCCACACAACTCATACACAACGTACAACCTTTGCTATCACACGAAACATTGCCGTAAGGTGCGTTTGACGGAAGCTCAACAATATTTTCAACAGGAATAAGAGCTGAAGACATCGCATCAAGTGCAGTGAATAGACGTTGACGCTTATTGCCTTGAAGATCGCCAAGTGCAAGGTCGAACGAATCCACACAAAGTGTCGGAGGACCTTCACGTAGAGATTCTAAGTACAGAATATCGATGGTTTCTTTCGGAATACCGATTTGGTCTAGCAGTTCTTGAGCAATCCCTACTTCGTTATTCAGAACACGAATGATCGTTTCTGGCATAAAGCGAGATGCCGCAAACAGAACTTGAGTCGCGCCATTAACTAATGCTGCAAACCAAGTATCGATACCAATAGATGGCAGCTCTTCGACAACAATAGGAATCACGTTGTCTGGTAGCGCTTTAAGAGCCATCACGTTGTAGGTTTCATGACGTGAGCTACAGATAAGTACGATTGGATCCAAACCGCCCGCTTGCTCGTAGTTAGCTAGCGTACGTTCAATGAATTTTTGAGTATCATCAGGATTAGGCAATGCGTAAGAGATAGCTTCTGTCGGACAGCTCGTTGCACAAGTACCCACGCCTTGACATAGGTAAGGGTTGATCTCAATCTTGTGACCTGTCTTATCAGAGCCTTCACTTGAAAGTGCGCCTGCAGGACAAGCATCAACACAACGCTCACAACCTTTAACACCACGAGAACTGTGTGCACATAGGTCTGTGTCCAAACGGAAGAACTTAGGCTTATCAAACGTGCCCATTAACGTAGGAATTTCTTCTAACGCTTCAGCTAGCTTTGGATAACCGCGCCCTACTGGGTAATAACCAGGAACAGGCACTTCTTCTGTCATGCAGCTATTCAGACATAAATCCAAAACCACATCAAAACAGTCATGATTGATTGCTACTTTCGCAAGGTTATTGGTTAGGCCTTTGTTTTCGATTAGAACTTCGAACGTACCAAGGAACCCAGAAACCTGAACAGCATTTGCGTAGTAAAGCTCTGACTCAGCATTAGTCGCTTTCGCACCGTCGGTTGAAAGTAGTGTCAGGCTTGTTAACTGAGGCAATTGAGCCGCAGCACTTTCAATGATCGCAGTTGGACCAATAATTAGCGTGTTACCACCACTTTCATAACTTACTGTCGGTGGAATTAGGTTTGTTAATTCAACAGTGTTCTCAAACGCATACAGCCTCGCCTTTGCGTTATTTGAAGTTGCTTGTTCTAATAATTGTTTAAGCATTGCTCAGTTCCATTTTTGGATATGGATAATCTGTTCAATCTTCATTGTAGTTAGCGTTGGAGAACTTGCTGAGTAATCAGTTAACAACTTATGGTCTCGTTAACTATTCATTCGCTCGTCAAGTTTACGCGAGTTATCTACAAAAAAGTCGATAATGGACTAGTTTTAGCAAATGCCGTGCCAATTTAATAATTCAATATTTTCAATGGATTAGATTAAATTTAAATCGATATTGATAATAAATAAACCGCTTGGGACATTTTGTCGCAAGCGGTTCATTGAGTGTTTAGTCAAAATGTACCTATTCTTTGTGTGGTATATTTTGTCTCACCTCTTTTGGGTCATTTTCGATAGCGTCGGTGTCAAAATTATCTGGAACTGTGTTTTTATACAGTTCTTTTTGTTGTCCCGTAATTTCGTCACTTTCAACAAGATCTGATTCCGCTTCTTCAGCGTTGTTAATTGAAGCTTCTTCTTGATTTTCAGTAACTTGCTCTTGTTCGCTTGGCGTTTCTTCTTCTACCTTCTCTTTTACCCAATCACGTAAGCTTTCAGCGACACCTTCAGAAAGTGACTTAAGATTACTGTAATCGTCATCGTAATCGTCTAAGCCATCACGCACGTTAAACTCTTCTGAGAGAAATAATTTACGTAATGCTGCTTTTTTTACGCTTTCTGATGCTTCTGATACCAATAATTGAGCCATAGATAGCTCTTCAGTAGTCTCTGATGCCGACTCTTTAGTGTCAGCAGACTCTTCTAAAGCGTCAGTTGGCTCGATAGAAGTTGGGTCATTTGGTGCGAGTTCTTCAGCTGAGCTGAGTGTTTGAGAAGCTGGCTCAGAAGAAGTAACCGAGGTTTCCTCAACAGGCTGTTCAGCTTCGAGCGCTTTGTCAGTCGATTCATCGAGCTTTCGTTGAGACCAACGGCTAAAAAAGTTAGTTGCCATTAGAACGACCTGCCCCTTTACGCTTCTTGCGTCTAGCTTCTAATAATTCGCCATGACGACCGATAAAGGCTTCCATCCACGCTTGTACCGGTAAAGGCATGTCGTAAGACAATACTTGGTTATCTCCGTCCATGTACTGGCCTGCGACTGTTTGTGACGCTGTCAGTAATTGGATAATAGGTTTACCGGAGTCAACATTATCCATAACTAAGAATAGCTTAGGTTGCTGAGAGCTTAGATTGAAGCGGTAGTCGGTACGTTCGTCTTTGTGTAACTGGAGCAAACATACGTCTGGGGTTTCATTTTCAGGTGATAATTCAAAACCGATGAGTTCCCATTGAGTCGTTACCCAAATGCCAGTTTTGATCTCTTTCTCTATTCTTTGGACACCTATTGGCCAAGCTGATTCTGTTTTTTCGTAGTGTTCTTGGAATTCTTTTATCTCAGACATACTGCACCCAATTGATTTTCTTTATTCTGATCATACGTAGGACATTTTGTACTTCGTATAATCATATACCCTCTACAAAGCAATAAACACGCCAATACAGCTTGAGCCTTACCGTGTCTGTGTTGCGTTTATCGCTAAGTTACCTTTATAACGTTAGTCGATTGCGCTGGTTTGAGACAGTTAGTCTCGGTGAACTCTCATATTTTGCGCTATTTTAATCTAATGCTTCATGTTTTAACGAATCCCCGTTATTTTGGAATAAGATTTGCAAACGCTCTTCGCCATGCTGTTGTATGTTTATTCATTGAAACGTGAACGATAACGACACACATAAACTAACGCATTTAGTAACGAGAGCTATGCTGCTCTTGTTAACGCCTATCTCATAAAATCGCTATCTCATTAAGTAGGACGTGACTGTGGTAAAACCAAACATAATAAAAACCAGTGAAAACCCACTTCAGACCATCGAAGTTGAAGTGTTTGATGAATATGGTGAGAAGCTAACAAAACAAATCGCTTGTGAGCGCCCTCTTACGGTAATGCTGAACTGGAAAGAGATCGTAACTCTGATGACATTGGGTTCACGCCCGGAAGCGTTAGTCTTAGGTTATTTGAAAAACCAAAGCTTCCTTTCTGATCCAGAAGCCGTTGAATCTATCATTATTGATTGGGAAACCAGTTCTGCAGCTGTCATCACTAAAGAAGACACAAGCCAACTCGAGCAAGCATTGAAGAAGAAGACGGTGACGTCTGGCTGTGGTCAAGGCACCATGTACGGCAATGTGATGAAGCAGTTGGAAGATTACCAAGTGCCTCAAACCAAGATTAAGCAATCTGAAATCTATACGGCTCTAGAAGCTCTGACTCATTATAACGACACCTATAAGAAAGCGGGTGCGGTTCACGGCTGTGCGGTATGCAAAGATGACCAAGTCTTGTCGTTTGTGGAAGATGTAGGTCGTCACAATGCCGTTGATACCCTAGCGGGTGAAATGTGGCTCAACAAAGAAGATGGCTCAGACAAGATTTTCTACACCACAGGTCGCCTTACTTCTGAAATGGTCATCAAAGTGGCGCAGATGGGTATTCCTGTTCTCCTATCACGTTCTGGCGTGACACAAATGGGCTTAGACTTAGCGCAGAAGTTCGGCATCACTACTATTGCTCGTGCTAAAGGCTTACGTTTCCAAGTCTTTACAGGTGCAGACAAGATAGATTTCGATGTAAAAGGTGAACGATCAGCGTAAGCTCTCTAAGGCAAATGTTATCTAAAACTGATTTTCTGATGAACTTATATACGGTGTAGGCGCAGACTTACACCGTTTCTTTTATTTCCTTGATTCTATTTACACCCCTCCCTTAGCACTTCTCCTCACAGCACACTCTGATAGCTACCCTGTTCAGCAACAAAATGCGCTAAGCATTAATGTTTAGCTCTCCTTAACGTTAATTTCAAAATTACTAGGGTATGTTGATCTTTCGTGAGTGTTTTTTGAACAGCACGGTAAAGAGTTATAATTTGCTTCGCCAAAAGTAAAACCATAACCAATACCATGCCAAGAACAATGTTAACTGATATTCGCTGGGAACTGCTACTCCAAGTTATGAAAAGTACAGGTCGTATTTACGATAAAACGGAAAATCGAATGAGAACGGGTATTCCTTGGCGAGATCTACCCTCTGAGTTCGGAGAGTGGAGTACCGTTTACAGACAATTTAATCTTTGGTCAAAGAAAGGGTTTTTAGATAAGCTTTTCAAAAGTTTATCTAGCATGGCTGATTTTGAATGGGTCTTTCTTGATGGCTCTATAGTTCGAGCACATCAACATAGTGCAGGTGCAGCTACTGAAAGCTCAGAGCAAATAGGAAAAAGTCGCGGGGGCAACTCAACCCAAATTCACTTAGCCGTAGATAGTGGTGGCCTGCCAATTTGCTTTGATTTATCAGAAGGACAACGCTACGATATAGTGCATGCCGAAAGCTTAGTTGAACAAGTCGATGAAGTTAATACCATCGTTTGTGATAAAGGATATAACAGCGAACCTTTGCGTACTTTTGTTAAGGAGCGTGGCGGAGAAACGGTAATTGCTAAACGCAATTACGGACAAGATATAGACAAAGATAGTATGGATTAGTGTCTATACAAGTATCGTCACTTGGTCGAAAATGCCTTTGGGAGAATTAAGCATTATCGGGCTATTTCAATCAGATATGACAAACTAGAAAGGAATTATGCCAGCATGTTATCGCTGGCATTTATGTTAATGTGGCTACCGATGTATTGTTGAACGCGAAATGTACAACAAAGATCAACACGCCTTAATTATTCGACACTAGGAAATAGGCAATTTGAGTCATTCGTTCTGTACTGATATGGAACCATGCATATTCCTTGAATTTCTCTAGTGGGTTCTCTGCGACTACTTCGTTCAACGAGATCCCCTTTTCAACATATGGTAGCATCACATCTCTGATATCTTTAATGAGTTTAACAGACTTTTCTAGGTCGGCCTTACAACCAATGGGACCGTGACCAGGTAGGATAATGGTGTTATCATCTGCCATGTCGATAATTTGTTGCTGTGCTGCAATGAAGCCATCCAGAGTGCCGCCGTTTGTAACATCTAGGAATGGAAATATCCCGTTGAAGAATAAATCTGCAGCATGTATTACATTCATATTATCGAATATAACAATCACATCACTATCTGTGTGAGCGTTTGGTATATGTTTAAGGGTGACGCGTTGACCGCTTAGATATAACGTTGACGTGTCATTAAAAGTGATATTCGGTAAACCAAGTTTATTGAAGTGTTCATCTTTCAGTAGCGCTGCCATTGTATTATCGTGTGCTATGACGGTTGCGCCATCTTTAACGTAGTCAGAGTTACATGCTAGGTGATCTGCGTGAAGATGAGTGTTGATGACAAAGTCTATTGAACGTCCTGCTAATGCTTTGACGGTATTATAAGTGACTTGTGATGCTTTTTCTAACCCGTTATCGATAAGTACCGCTTGACTGTTGTTAACTATAAGACTCATATTTGCCCCCGGATTGCCACCGTCGGGTTCAAAAAAATGAAGACCGTTACCTAAATTGGTCGATTTCCAAGAGTCGTCACCTTTTGGTTTCATAGATTCATCATAGATACCACCATTTGTCTCGCCGCGCAGAAAAGAGTTATCATGTTTATTTGTCATCACTTAGTTCCTATGTTTGGTTAATCTTAATACTTGCGAAATAAGGGGCTCCACTTTGCATCTGTGATTCTCACTTTATCTTATATCCCCTTAACCTCATCTCTCAATAATCTTTTAGCTCCAGCCCTTAACCATACACCATGTGCAGAAATCAGAGCGTCAAAATCAAGCTGTAATAGTCTATCAAAATCTTCCTTAATTGAGCCACCCTTGGGGGTCACTTGTTTTAACCAAGGAGGACCAATATTTACCCCTTTCTTAAAACCTAACAACCTAAATACTAACTTCGCTGGCAGAGAGAAATAGTGCCAATCGTCATGGTACTGTATGCTATCTGTTGTGATTAGCAGTTTATGTTTCTTGATTATAATAGCCGCTTCAGAGTGAGTGGTTAACTTAAATTCAAACAACTCAGCACCTGAAAATGGTAGCTCAGAATCTTGCGCCAAAAGCTTTGTTGGAATCGGTAGTGTGTATGTTTTCTGATTCGCTTGTGCCCAAAACTCACACTGATAGCGATTAAGGTAGAACCTATCATCTAAACCATGGAAATCTCCAAGGCGAACGATGTGTTTTACGCAGCCCAAATCATCAAGCTGTGATAGTCGAGCATCATCCATTCGAACTGGGTTGATCAGAGTTAATTCATTACTTTCTCGAATGATCACCATATTACGGTTAATACGAGCAGCAGGACCAAGCTTAATGCTACCACGTAATAGAAAAACATCTGGATAGACTTGGCAAATATCATCATGTGCCGTTACGCTAGGGTATCTGTTTGTTGAAGGCATATCGAGTTTCCCTGCTCTTCTTATCGCATTTTATAACGTCTAAAGTGTAATTTATAGATCTTTGCCCATCAAATCGACGTGCCTTGGGATTGCTTGATGGCTCTATAGTTCGAGCGCATCAGCATAGCACAGGTGCAGCTACTGAAAGCTCAGAGCAAATAGGAAAAAGTCGCGGGGGCAACTCAACCAAAATTCACTTAGCCGAGGATAGTGGTGGCCTGCCGATTTGCTTTGATTTATCAGAAGGCCAACGCCACGATATAGTACATGCCGAAAGCTAGTTGAACAAGTCGATGAAGTTAATACCATCGTTTATGATAAAGGATATGACAGCGAGCCTTTCTGTACTTTTGTTAAGGAACGTCGCGGAGAAACGGTCATTGCTAAACGCAATTACGGACAAGTGATCCGCCCCAGCAGTTTTGGACACTGAGTTAAGTGAGTACAATCACTAACGAGGTGAACAATGACAACTAAGAAAACTAGAATTAAACATTCCCCTGAATTTAAAGCAGAAGCCCTGAAGTTAGCAGATAAAGTGGGAGTAGCTGCGACAGCAAGACAGCTTTCTTTACATGAATCTCAAATCTACGGGTGGCGAAAGAACTCGAAGAAAGACACCAGTACTAGTCAACGAGAGCAAGAACTAGCCGCAGAGGTTGCCAAGCTCAAAAGGCAGTTGGCTGATCAAGCAGAAGAGCTAGAAATTGTAAAAAAGGCCGCTACCTACTTCGCGAAAAATCTAAAGTAAATTTCTATGAATTTATGCTCGAACACCTGCTGAGCTTCAGTATTGTGCGTATGGCTAAGGTGTTCGGGGTATCCCGAAGTGGGTTTTATTACTGGGTTAAA